>JAPOLW010000310.1 GCA_029976905.1 bacterium
GGTTCGAGCCACGCAAGTGTTCGCTCGAAGGTCTCGCGTGCCTCGCCGCGCTGGCTCTTCAGAAACTTACTCTCCTCGTACCGCTCGTACCCGTGCGAGAAGAGGCGCCCGTCGAGGAGTCCATTCTCGGTGAACGCGATGGTGCGCCACCCCGCAGCCCGCAATCGCTCACTCAATAGGGGCTCGTGCTCCTCTTCGACGACGCCCAGGTTCGCCGGTCCAAAGACGCCGTGGCGGTGGGGGAGCAGGGACGAGAAGGCGCTCATGTGGGAACCATGGGTCTTGGGGAAGGTCGTATAGGCACGCGCGAAGGCGGTTCCCTGGGCCGCCACCTCTTCGAGATACGGGGTGGTTTCGTACTCACGGCCATAGAGGCTCATGCTGCGGGCCCGCAGCGTGTCGAGAGAGATCAGAACGACCCACGGCCGATCAGTGGGCTCGGAACGTGGGGCGAAGATCGTTGGATCCCCCCAGACCGGCAGGGACGTGCCCGTTTGCGGCCCGGCGGCCGGAACGGTTCGAAACGTGAAGGACACCCTCTTCTCCGCCCACGCTCCGAGCGGGACCACGGCCTCGTGCCATCCCCGGTTGCCTTCGTCGGCCGTGGGATCCAAAACGGCTTCGAAGATGCGCACTGTCGCGTCCCCGGCGGTCGCGTCGATCAGGAAGCGCACGGCGGCTGCTCCGGCGCGCCAGGCGGGTTCCTCGACGCCATAGGAGAAGCGCAAGGCAGCGTCCCTGGGGATGCGTTGCGGCGCCGTGATCACCGTTCGCTGCTCGAGGGGGAGCGCCGTGTGCAGGGTTGCAAAGCGCCCGCGTCCGGGTTTGCGCGCCTCCTGCGCCAGTTCGAACGTCGCCACGCCGCCCGGCGGGACCTCGATCCAGGTGCGCTCTCCATCGCGGGGGCGCTTGCCGGTGCGCACCTCGAGGACACTTCCCGCAGGGGCCTTGCCGCCCGTCGGGGCCCTACAGATCCGAACCGTTCCGGAGGCGGCCTGGTCGCAGGCGTAGGCCACGGGGCGCGAACGACTGGCGGAGAAGGTTGGTTGGAAGACATCGCCGAGCGACACGGGCGCGGCGCGGCGCAGGCCCGTCGCGACCGTTTCGAAGTCGGCGTCGGCCAGGTGCACCCATGGGCCGACCGCCTCCGGGGGCTCCGTCCGCGCGGGGGGCTCCGCAGCGATGGAGAGTCCCTCCGCGTGCGGCGGGGCTGGCCCCTCGCAGCCGGTGGTGCCGAGGATCCAGGCGACCATGGCCGTGGCGAAAATTCCAGCGCGCATGTGTTCGAACCGATGCACCCAGACGGTCATAGCGGACCGCGGAGGTTCGGTCTTCGCCTGGAGCGTGCCGCGTGGTGGAGGCGCCAACCTCTCGTCGGCGGGTTCCGGGTTGACGGCGAACTCCCGAGCCGCGCGACGGCGTCAGGCGTATTTGAAGATTCCGACGAGCAGGCGCGCCTCGATCGTGGTCGCGAGCGCGTGGTCGCCCTGGCGCGATTGAAGGCGCAGATCGTCCACTTTGAGCACGACCGCTCGACCCGAGTGGGAGGCGTCATCCCAATCTGGATACCACTTGCGCAGGAATTCCGATTCCATGAGGCCATCTGCTCGCTGAAAGAGGAAATCGTCGAAAATCCCCTCATCGTCCAACGCGCCTACGGCCAGAGCCTCGTCGAGGTTGCGGTTGGAATTGGCGAGGTCTGCGATGGCTGGGCCGATCGTCGGATCGACGTCCTGGTAGATCTGGGACCGGATCTGACGTCTCCCCTGAGCGATGAACTGGAGGCTCACGGCAACGGCCTTCACTCCGGTCCTCTGGTCGGGCGTGTCGAAATCGCCGACGTCGTCGTCGATGACCAGGCGGACCAGAACCTGGACCGTCCGCGCCGGGCAACCGTCGATCCGCCCCGCGCCGGGCCGTCAGGCTGGGACCCTGCCTCTTCCGCTCACGGAGATGCCCGAAGAGGCGGTGTCGAGACACGTGTCGGGCCCCTCACCCTCGCGGGTCGCTGAGCCTGGCGCCCCAGCGAGGGCGCTGGGAGGCACGGCGAGCAACAGGACCGCCGCGGCGGTGAGGATCGTTTGCACAAACCGCTTCATTCTCGACTCCTTCCAGAATCGTTCATGGCGCGTCTTGCAAATGTGCGCAAGCGTCATCGGCATGGGACCGGAGCCATTCCCCCTCGCCTGTGGTGCTCGATGCGAAAAACCTTTCCCCACTCCCTCACCGGGGAAGAGGGTCTTCTCAGTCCTGAAGTTCTTCGAAGTGGCGCATGACCCAAAGCGCCGTGCCAATGGCTCCGCCCAGTGCCAGGAAGAGGTAGCCGTAGATGAACGCCATCGGAGGCAGTTTGTCGGCTGGTTGGTAGAACCAGAAGAGAGTCAGATTCGTCGGCACGTAGAAGGCGTAGGGGACCGAAATCCAGGCCACCCATTTCTTTTGCGTCCATAGGCCTCGCGCGTAGGTGGCCAGCAGGGCCGCAAAGGGGAGCGCGAGCAGCAGGATGGGCGCCGTGTCGCGGAACCGGACCCCGAAGAAGACGAAGCCGCCGACCGGGTTGGCCTCCGAGGCCTGGAAGACCTTCGTCGCATTGGAGAGGGCGAGGATCGAGAACAGGAGCGCCATCAACGTCGGGAAGATCGGTCGTTTTCGAACGTCTGGAGATTCTCCGCTGCTCATGGGCCCGCTACCTCCGCGTTGGGCACCATGGCCCGGCGTGGCCTCCAACCCTAGAAGCGTTGCACCGGGAAGTCGAATGGACCGTGCTCCGGCGTGGAGACGAGGGGGCCGTCCATAGGGGCCCTTTTCTCGACCCTTTGCCCGGAGTGAGCTATCCCGCCGCGGCCGACCCTGGTAGCCTCCGCGTGTCTGGAGGTGGTGCATGAGTAGGCGTTTCCCCTGGCTCTCCCTTGGCAAGAAAACGGATCCGGAGGTGCCGATCGAGCCGCCGATCCCCCTGGGGCCGAAGTCCAACGGCGAGTTCTTTCTCGACCAGACTCCTCGCGATCGCCGGATCCGCGACGAGATCTTGCGGATTGCCGCTGCCGAGGCCCCCCGGCACGGGATGGAGCGTCGGGAATTCCTCGCAAGCTCTCTGGGGATGGCGACCTCTCTCTACGTGTTGAACCTCGCCTCGGGTTGTGGTGGCGGCGGTGGGGATGGCGGGAGCGGAGGTGGCTTCGAGGTCCCGCCCCCGTCTGAGCTTGGGTGCGAGGAGACCAACGAGTTGCTTGCGGGGAACGAGTTCATCCTCGACCTGCAGACCCACATGATCGAGGACGAGGAGACCTGGCGAGACCGTCACCCTGGCGTGGACTGGTACGGCGAGGGGTTTGCCGAGGCGATCACGCGATTCAACCTCGACTGCAATAGCGACAATCGCGCCGAGTGCATCACGCCGAGGAAGTATCTCGAGCAGATTTTCCTCAATAGCGACACCACGGTCGCGGTCCTCTCGGGCTTTCCGACCGCGATCTGTGACGACGCCACGATGTGCACGAGCCTGATCGACAACCAGGTCATGGCGCGGTGGCGGGAGACCTTCAATGCGGCCGCGGCCAGCCAGCGCATGGTCCAGCATTGCCAGGTGAGTCCGAACGATTGTTGGGATCTCCAGCAGGCCAACATGGAGCACATTCGCTCCGAATACGGCAACCACGGTTGGAAGGTCTACACGCCGTGGGGGCCAGGGGGTGCTCCCGGGTGGTGGCTCGACGACGAGATCGGTACCGCCCTGATCGAGAAGACCATCGAACTCGGCGAACCCCTGATCTGTGCGCACAAAGGCATCCGCTTTGCCGGCTGGGACTATCACGACGACCCGCGGGACGTCGGTCCGGCCGCGACACGGTTTCCCGAGGTGGATTTCGTCATCTACCACTCGGCGATGGACCTGAACGTCCGGGAGGGGCCGTACGACACCGATGGCCTGGGCGTCGACCGGCTGATCAAGACGGTCGAGAAGCACGACCTCAAGGGGAAGAATGTCTACGCCGAGCTGGGGAGCGCCTGGTTCTCGCACATGTTCGTTCCCGACCGCGCCCAGCACCTCATCGGAAAACTCCTGAAGCACCTCGGCGAGGACAACGTGGTCTGGGGTTCGGAGTGCCTCTGGTTCGGCTCGCCGCAGAGCCAGATCGAGGCCTTTCGGACCTTCCAGATCTCCGACGAGTTTCAGGAGCGATACGGCTACCCCGCTCTGACGCCGGAGATCAAGGCGAAGATCTTCGGCCTGAATGCAGCGCGGATCTACGGAATCGATCCCGAGGAGAAGCGCTGCGAGGTCGATGCGAGCACGTTGCAACTCGCTCGAGCGACGCTCGACGGGGAGTTTGGCGATCGTCGCTGGGCGTTCGAGAAGCCGTATGGCCCCCGTTCTCGCCGCGAGTTTCTCCGGTTGGCCCGTTGGCGCGACTTCCTGCGCTCACCGGCCTGACGACGACGTACGCCCCGGCCCGCGGCGACCGGACGCGGACGCGGGCGCTGTCTCAGCGTAGGAGTCCCGAGAAGAGCTCCCGGTATCCTCTGGGGAAATCGATCTGCTCGTACGCGCCGCGTGATTTCATGAAGTCGTGGAACGCGGCCAGGTGGTAGCAGGGCACGGCGGAGAGGAGATGGTGCTCGAGGTGGAAGTTCAGGTGATAGGGGGCCAGGAAGAGACGCTCCCACCAGCGCACGTACGTCGTGCGTGTATGGCCGCGCGGATCGGGTTCGAGTAGGCCCGGGAGCCCGCCGTGCTCGGCGACCTGGCGCAGCCGCGCGAAGAGCATGTAGGTCGTCAGGTAGGCGGCCGGCCACAGCAGAAAAAGCGCGGGATGACCGCTCCAGGCGAGGACGGCGAAGAGCGCCCCATGGATGATCGCATGTCCGAGAAGAGCGTTGCCGTTCCAGGGCGCCCTGCCCAGGGTGCTCTGGCCCCGCCGCCATGTCGCCTGAAGCGCCTTCCAGCCGGTTTGGCCGGTCAGGTCGCGCCAGATCTTGCGGCGGAAGCTCGCCCGGGTGATCGGGTAGCTGTGGTAGTTGGGCAGATCGGGATCCCGGTCGGATCCGGCGAGTTGGTGATGCCGTCGATGCCCCCGGGCGTAACGCGGCTGGTCAGAGAGAATCGGGTAGGCGCATAGCCACTGCCCTAGCGTCTGGTTTGCCCACCGGCTTGCAAACAGAAGCCCATGCCCGCAGTCGTGCATCAGGGCTGCGAAGGCGAGTTGACGGCCGCCGAGCAGCAGCAGCGCCGCCACCATTGTGATCTGGAAGAAGAAGCGGGCCAACCAGTACTGCTCCACCAGCCGCCCAACCTTTTGCGAGTCGGCGTTGACGACGAACTCGACGGCACGGACTTGCAGCGCACTCATCTGCTGGGACTGCAGCCG
>JAPOLW010000311.1 GCA_029976905.1 bacterium
AATAGCCGACGCTGTTGTTCCGGCCACCTAGAACAACCGAATTGGAAGCGCCCGCGAAATTGTTGTAACCGCCCACGATCGTGGCGTGGTAGGCGTTGAAACCCATGTCCGTCGTATTCGACTGGCCGCCGGTGATGGAGGAGCTGTGGCCGCGAGCGACGTTGTGTTGGCCGCCACTCACCGAAGCGTAGCGGTACGTCGCCTGGTTTTGCCACCCGCCGCTGATCGAGGTGTAGCGGCCCGAGGTGGTGTTGTATTGTCCACCGCTGATGGAAGCGTGGTCGCCTGTCACGGAGACGTAGTTGTAGTGGCCGCCACTGATGGAAGAGTGGTAGCCCGCAGCGGTGTTGGATACGCCACCGCTGACCGAGGTGTTGAAGGTATTCGCCTCGTTCCCGTATCCGCCACTCACGGCAGAGTCTCGTCCCGACGCCACATTCCACCGACCACCGCTCACCGATGCGCCCACGTAGCTGGCTTCATTCGACCGACCGCCGGAGACGGAGGCGCCGGGCGCCGAGATCGTACTGTCCGCGCCGGTGACGAATCCGGAATGCGATGTGAAGGTATGCCCCTTTCCGATCGCAATGTTGTGCGAGCCGGTTTCCGTGCCGCCCTCATTGTAGCCCACGATGAGGTTGCCCAGTCCGTTGACGGCTCCGTCGGTGTCCCCGGACCCGTCCCGAATGTGCACGTTGCAACCATCGAAGAAGACGTCGTTTCCAACTTGACTCGCGCAGCCGAGTGCGTTCGCCTGCAGCGACGAGACCGCCGTGGTGTTGGACGAGATGGCGGTCGTGTTCGTGGAGATCGCCGCCGTGTTGACCGCAACTGCGGCGAGTTCGGTCGTGGTCCCGATGGAGATCTCGACCGGATCGCCGTTGGCCCTCACCTTGCAGACCGCACGCAATTTGATCGAACTTCCGTCCTTGGGTTGCGCTGGGTCCTCGCGGTCGACCTTCGCGCACAGCTGTAACGCCCCGGCCGGAACGCTCGTGACTAGGAGGGCTGCGAGGCTCCCCAAAGCAATCATCGATCTCATCGTAAAACCCCCTCGCGCCGGTGCTCCGGCGCCCTTGGCCGATGGAGCCCCTGTGCTGTCGGTCCTCCGGGTACATCCGACGGCTTGTCTATGACTTTCCACGAATTGCTTATTGATTCCTGTTCTACGCCCTGGGAATGATCATGCGCAATGACGAAATCGAGCTGTGCGCCAGAAGATTACGGTCAGACCCTTGCCGCAGCGCGTCGGCGATCCCACGGTCGCTCGGCAGAAGGGGCCTGCCAGCAGTCGAGCCGTGCTCGGGAATCGGTGTCACCCCGACGACGACGCCCGCGCAGGGAAGGGGGCCCCCGGCCAATGAAAACCATCGGATTACTGGCGCGTTGCGTGGTCGCCCTCGCGGCTTTGGGAGGCGTCCTGCTCAGCGCCTGCACGCGCGACATTTCCTCCACATCGGTCGCACCCGGGGTCGAGGCACGCGGCGCAGAGCGCGACCCGGAGAAGGGCGCCGAGAGCGCACGAGCCCCGACGGGTCCGGGGACCAATCTGCTCGTCGTGACTCTGGACACGACTCGAGCGGACCGACTTGGGGCGTATGGCCGAGGCGCGGCCCAGACACCGGCCTTCGACGCTCTGGCGTCGCGTGGGGTTCTCTTCGAGCAGGCGTTTGCCCAAAGTCCCATGACCCTGCCCTCGCATGCCACTCTCTTCACCGGACTCGCTCCGCTCGAACACGGAGCGCGCGTCAACGGCGAACATCGCCTCGACGAGCGTCCCACGACTCTCGCTGGGATTCTGAGCAGGCGTGGGTATACAACCGGCGCGTTTGTCGCCGCATTCGTGCTCGATCGGAAGTTCGGCCTGTCCCGTGGTTTCGAGACGTACGACGATGATCTCGCAGCCGCTCTCGAGCAGGAGGTTCCCCAGCCTCTCTCGCTCTACCGGTCGGGAGCCCGGGTCGTCGATGCGGCCCTGAGCTGGTTGGAGGGCGCAGCCGCCGGCGAGCGCCCATTCTTTGCCTGGGTCCACCTCTACGATGCGCACTACCCCTGGCGCGCCCACCCGGAGCTCGACGGCACGCCGCTGGCCGGCCAGGCGTCCTATGACGCCGAGATCGCCTACACCGACCTTCAATTGGCGCGCCTCGTGGAATTTCTCGAACGCCGCGTGCGCTCTCCGACGGTTGTGGTCGTGGTGGCCGACCACGGCGAGGGACTCGGGGACCATGGTGAGATCGAACACGGTCACATGCTCTACGAGGAGATCCTGCACGTACCGCTTCTCATCGCTTCGCTCGGCAAGTCCGATGTGGCGCGGCGGGTGCAGGCCCTTGTTTCCACGATCGACGTCTTCCCGACCCTTCTCGATCTGCTTGGAATCGAGGCTCCCGACCAGGGAATCGGTCGAAGCCTGCGTGTGGCGATCGAAGGGGGGACGATCCCATCCCTTCCGAGCTATGCGGAGACGGATCTTTCGCAAACGAATTTCGGGTGGAGTTCTCAGCGGAGCCTCACGACCACCGATTGGAAGTACATCCGCACGACTCGCCCCGAGCTCTTCGATCGTCCAGCCGACCCGGCTGAACTCCGCAACCTCGCCAGTGCGCGTTCCGATCGGCGGGAGGAGCTCGAGCGGCAGCTCTCGGCGCTCGAACGGTCGATGTCGCCGGCACGTTCTACCGGCGTGACGCTGGATCCCGATGAACGCCAGCGGCTCGAAGCCCTCGGTTATCTCACCGGGGATGCCGGAGAGGCAGATCCCGGGCCGGCTGGCGAGGTTCCGGAGCGTCCCGACATCAAGACGATGATGCCCGTCAAGCATCTCGCGGCGCGCCTGCGTTGGGGCAAGGCGAGAGGCGTCCTCGGCCCCGCCGAAATCCTCTCGCTCTCAAAGGAGCTGGTCGAGAAGAGCCCGGGGACGC
Source organism: bacterium (assembly GCA_029976905.1). GTDB lineage: Bacteria > Desulfobacterota > Binatia > UBA12015 > UBA12015 > VGTG01. The sequence continues at coordinate 2,925 of JAPOLW010000311.1, forward strand.
TCGCCTTCCGGCGCGATTTCGGCTGGGCGCTGCTGGACGCCGGTCGCCCCGCCGACGCAGTCGAGCAATTCGAGGCCGCCGTGGAGATCGACCCCGGCTCGGCGGCGGCGCACTACGGGCGCGGCGAAGCGCTCCACTGGCTCGGGTCCGATCCCCGGGAGGCAGAGCGTGCGTTTCGCGAGGCGCTCCGCCTCGACCCCGCGATGGCCGCGGCCCATGTCGGGCTCGGCAACGTCCTGGGCGGCCTCGAGCGGGCCGACCTCGCTGCCGGGCACTACGCGGAAGCACTTCGGCTTCGTCCCGACTACCCCGAAGCACACTTCAACCTCGCTCGGAACCTCGCCGCGCGCGGCAGAACCGACCTGGCGGTGGAGCACCTCGAGGTGGCGGTCGCGGAGCGGCCCAATTGGGCTGCGGCGCACTTCGAGCTCGCCAATGGGTTGCGCGAGACCGATCGCCCGGGGGTGGCGATCGAGCACTATGAGACGGCCCATCGCCTCGCGCCCTCGGCCGATGCCTTGAACAACCTCGGTGTCGCGCTGGCCGCGGTCGGACGGTCCAGCGACGCGCTCGCCCGCTACGAGGAGGCGCTCGAGCTGGCCCCCGACTTTCACCGCCCGCATGTCAATCTCGCGAACCTCCACGTCGCGGCCGGACGCTGGCCGGAGGCGGTCGCGCACTACGAGCGCGCCGTCGAGCTGCGTCCGGAGGCACCGGCGATCTTGCGGCAGTTCGCGTGGACCCTGGCCACGTGCCCGCGCGCGGACCAGCGCGACCCCGCGCGCGCCGTCGAGCTGGCCGAGCGGGCGAGGGCCCGGAACCCGCACGAGAGCCCGCTGCTGCTCGACACGCTGGCCGCCGCGTACGCGGCGGCGGGACGCTTCCCCGAAGCGGTGAAGACGGCCGATCTGGCGCTCGGTTGGGCGCGTGTTCGCGACGATATGCTCCTGGCGGCGGAAATCGAGGCCCATAAGGAGCTCTTCGAAAGCGCGCGGCCCTTCGTCGCCACGACCGGCGGCCGTGCGATCGCGTCGTGACCCGATACGGGCGCGCAGCGGCGGTGGTGCTTCTCATCGGCGCGACCGCTTTGGTCTATCGACCGCTCCTCGGCGGCGACTTCGAGTTCCTCTCCTGGGACGACGAGGCCAACGTCCTGGACGACCCCCGGGTCCACGGTCTTTCGAGCGAGAACGTCCAGGGCGCCTGGCGCGGCCAGACGCTCGGAGTGTTCGAGCCATTCGGCGTCCTCTTGAAAGCGGCGACCGTCGAGGTCTCTGGACTGAACGTGCGAGCCTTTCACGCCTTGACGCTGGCGCTGCACGCCCTCAACGCGTGCCTGGTCTTCGCGCTCGCGCGGCGGCTGGTTGCAGCCTATGCAACCGGGCACCACGTGGCGCTGCGGCCCGACGCGGCGGGGTTCGTCGCAGGCCTGCTGTTTGCGCTTCATCCGCTGCGTGTGGAGGTGGTGGCGTGGGTCTCCGGACAATCTTATGCGCTCGCCGGGACGTTCTTCCTGGTGTCCCTGATCTCCTATCTCGCCTACGTCGAACGACGGCACGGTGGGCGCCCGGGCGCTCGCATGCTCTTCGCTCTCTCGTTCTCGACGTACGTCGCCGCCGGGCTCAGCAAGAGTGCGGCGGTCTTTCTCCCCGCTCTCCTTCTCGTGCTCGACGGGTGTCCCCTGAGACGCCAATTCGGTGCTGCGCTTTTCCGCGAGAAGACTCCCTACGCGCTCGCTGCGCTCCTCCTCGCCATCCACGCGCTACAGGCGACCGCTGGGGCGCAGATGAACAATCGCTTCGACCTGGATGCGGTGGCCCGGGTGACGTACGCGGTGCAGGCGCCTTTTTTCTACCTCGCGCAGGCGTCCTGGCCGACCGACCTGCTGCCGGTCTATCCGATCGACCGTCCGGACGTGACCCCATTCGGGCCCCGAGAGCTCGTTCCGACCCTGGCCTTCGCGAGCCTCTGCGGTCTGGGGTGGTGGGCGCGACGGCGCGCCCCATGGCTCAGCGCGTCGATTCTCGCCATGCTGATCGGGCTCCTGCCCGTCTGCGGTCTTGTTGCCCACGGCGGGTGGGTGCGCGGTGCCGACCGGTACACCTACCTTCCCCTGCTTCCGCCGACGATCGTCCTCGGCGCCGTGGTGACCTCGCGATGGCTCGTACCACGACCGTCGGTCGGCGATGTGCGTACCCGGATCGTCGCTCTCGTTCTCGCCATCGTCCTGGTGGCGCTCGGTGTCTCCACCGCACGGCAGGTGCTGCTGTGGCGGAGCACGGAAGCTCTCTGGACGGCGACGATCGAGCGTTCCCCGGCAAACCTGGTCGCGCTCAACAACCTCGGCTTCCACTACCTGCGTTCCGATCGACCCGCGCAGGCGATCGGTCCGCTGCGTACCGCCCTGG
>JAPOLW010000312.1 GCA_029976905.1 bacterium
ACGCCGCCGCCGGTGACGAAGACGGAGCCGTCGATGACGAAGAGGTTGCGCACGTCGTGGCTACGGCCCCATTCGTTGACCACCGAGCGCGCCGGGTCGGTCCCCATCCGGGCGGTGCCCATGAGATGCCAACCCGCGATGCTCAACGGCGCAGCCGATGCCGTCGAATGCGCGCCTGCGGCTTCGAGCACATCGGCCGCACGCGCCACGCCGTGCTCGATCATCTTCGTGCTGTTCTCGCCCATCCGGTAGTGGATCTTGGGCGCCGGCACACCGTGCGCATCGGTGAGGTCGGGATCGAGCGTGACGCGATTCTCCTCCTCCGGAAGGTCCTCGCAGATCGCGACCAGGCTGGCGGTGCGATCCCAGGTCTGCGCGAAGGCCTCGTGGTGGCCCTCTCCCCAGGGGATCCGGCCGCTCATTCCCGAGAGGGCGGTGGAGACCGGCCCCATGCCGCGCACCGCCTCGAAGGAATAGCCGCGAACGAAATCGCGGTCGCGATCGGTCTCGTAGAATTCCTGACTCATGAGGCTACAGCCGGTCGGACCCTTGTATCCCTCGAGGGGCTCGTCGAAGAAGCCGGTGACCAGGCCGTAGGGATGGAACATGAGATTCCGGCCCACCAGCCCACTGGAGTTCGCCAGGCCGTCGGGAAAGGCGCTCGACGTCGAGTTGAGCAACAGGCGCGGTGTTCCGATGCCATTGCACGCCAGAACGACGATCTCGGCGCGCTGGCGACATTCCTTGCCGTCGGCGTCGTAGTAGACGACACCGTCGGCCATCCCGTCGGGTCGCACCAGAATCTCGCGCACACGGCAATGCGGTCGGACCTCGACTCCCTGCCGAACGGCTTCGGGCCAATAGGTGATGTCGGTGCTCGCCTTGGCGCCCTGGGAGCAACCGCTGATGCAGGGGCCGAGATTCACGCAGCGATCGCGTCCCCGATAGGGCTGCGTTGCGATGGCGCTGTCCGAGGGCCACCAATGCCACCCCAGTCGATTGAACCCGCGCGCCAGCGTCTCTCCGAGCGTGCCCAGCGGAACCGGTGGAAGCGGGACCTCCTTGGGAGGATAGGCCGGGTCGCCCGCAAGTCCGGCCACCCCCATCATGACGTCGTTGCGCGCGTAGTAGGGCTCGAGGGTCGCGTAGTCCAGAGGCCAGTCCTCGCCGACGCCGTCGAGAGTCCGCGTGCGGAAATCCGAGGGATGGAAGCGCGGGAAATGACCGGCAAACAGAATCGTGCTGCCTCCGACCGCATTGAACATGGAGGCCTTGATGGGCGACTCGCTGTCGTTGACCGGGTAGTCCTGGAGAAGTCCGCGCTCGTTGGGGCTCCCGCCGAAGTCGCCGAGGGCGCGCATCTCCCAATCGAGACCGGTGGTGGGATAGGTCGCCGGATTCATCCATCCGCCCTGGTCCAGACACACGATGCGCATGCGCGTGTCGGCCAGACTCCAGGCGAAGGCCGCTCCGGAGGCACCCGCGCCAACGATCAAAACGTCCACGATGTCTTCGGCCACGGCCCTACTGTACTCGGCCGGCTCGCCGGAGGACAAGCCGTCCCCCGGCGGCGCGATTGCCCTGCCCACCCACAACACCTAGCGTGGGCCCCGAAAGGGAGAGTGCCCATGCCGCTTCCCGCGAAAAGCTTTGCGATGGTCCAGACCGAGCGTCGAACGCTCGAACCGATGGACCTGCCCCTTCCCGAGATCGACGACGATTCGGGCCTCCTGCGCATCGAAGCCTGCGGGATCTGCGGCAGCGACTACGAGCAATACGAGGGCGTCCTGCGAACCCCCATGCCGGTCGTTCCCGGCCACGAGCCCCTGGGGATCGTCGCCGCCATCGGCGACCGGGCCGCAAAGCGATGGGGTGTCGACGTCGGTGATCGGATCGCCGTGGAGACCATGCTCTCGTGCCGCCACTGCCGGCCGTGCCTGGGCGGCGCCTACCATCTCTGCGACGCGCGACGGATCTACTCCTACATCCCGCTCTCGGAGCCACCCGGACTCTGGGGTGCCTACGCGCAATTCATGTACCTCGATCCGAATTGCATCGTCCACAAGATGGACCGGACGCTTCCCGCGGCGACCGCCGTACTCTTCAATCCACTCGGGGCCGGTTTCCGATGGGCGGTCGAGATTCCCCGGACCGGCCCCGGCGACACCGTGCTCATCCTGGGGCCGGGGCAGCGCGGATTGGCTTCGGTGCTCGCGTGCCGGGAAGCCGGTGCCGCGCGCATCCTCGTCACCGGCCTCGAGGCCGACGCACGGAAACTCGAACTGGCGCGCCACTTCGGAGCCGACGCGACGATCGACGTGCAGAACGAGAATACCCGTGAGCGCGTCCTCGAACTCACCGACGGCCGCGGCGCCGACGTCGTCGTGGACGTGTCCTCCTATGCGACCGAGCCGGTCGCGGAATCGCTCGATTACGTTCGCATGGGAGGCAGGGTCGTTCTTGCCGGCGTCAAGGGTTTCCGGGAAATCCCGGCCTTCATCTCCGACAAGATCGTCTTGAAGGAGATTACCGTGCACGGGGCGATCGGCGTGACCAACCGGGGCTACGCCAACGCGATCCGGCTCCTCGAGTCCAGACGCTACCCGGTCGAGGCGATGCACACGCACGACTTCGCCCTGAACGAAGCCGAACTCGCGATCCGGACGTTGGCGCGCGAAATCCCAGGCGACGAGTCGATCCACTCGTGCCTGATCCCCGAATACTGAGGCGGGCAAGCGCAATCCCGGTACCTGGAGGGAATCGTCTGTGCAGAACGAAGACATTCGACGGTGGGTGGAAGAATCCCCGTATGGCCGAGCCCTGGGCGTGGAACTCGAGTCGGTCGGAGACACGACCGCACGGCTGCGGCTGCCCTACAAGGACGAAAACTCGAACCCCGGCCAGGCTCTGCACGGCGGTTGCGCGGCTTCGTTGGGGGCCATCGGAGGGCAGGTCCTGGCGCGCGCCAACCTCGGCGCGAATGCCGGCCCCTGGCACACCGCGCAGATGCAGGTCGCCTACCTGTCGGCGGCCATCGCCGAAGACGTCGTGGCCGACATCGAGCTCCTCCGTCGCGGCAAAGAGCTGTGTTTCGTCGAAGTGCGCATCGCCACCAGCGCCGGCAAGCCGATCGCGCGCACCCTCTCGACCGTCCGCGGGCGCTTCGAGGCGCCCGCGCCTGCGCTCGCCGTGTCGGCGGGCGACCACGGCCGAGCCGACCCCGGCCAGATGGGTCCGCACATCGGCCTGGTGCCCTTCATCGGTCATCGAGGCATCCAGGTCGAGCACATGGTCGAAGGCACCTCCCGCCTCGTCATGCCCTGGCTCGACGGCAACGGCGGCGGCGAAGACGACGTGCACGAGGGTGCCGTGCTCGCCCTGCTGGACACGACCGGCGCGATGGCCTCCTGGGCGGAATCCGGACACGGCCGCTACAAGGCGTCGACCGCGTCCATGCAGCTGCAGATCGTCGGGCCGACTCCACGGGGCGATCTGGTGGCGTACGGCCGGTGCACCCAGCGAGACGCCGAGATGTTCTGGGCCGACGTCGACGTGGTGAACCCGCGCGAGGGAACGATCCACGCCCGCGGCACCGTTCTCTACCGCATCGTGACCTGAGCCCGCGGCACCGTCCTCTACCGCATCGTGACCTGAGCCCGCGCCGGTCCGGCGCTTCCCTTGACGACACTTCGTCATGTCCTTATTGACGGTTCCGTCATGGGCACCTCCCGGACGAGCACGCTCTTTCGCCGCCGCTTGCGGGCCGCGCGCGAGTTGCGAAGCCTGAGCCAGGCCGACGTCGCCGAGCGCGCCGGCCTGCAGCCGTCGGCGGTTTCGCATTACGAGACCGGCACGCGCCGTCCGAGCTTTCGCAACCTACGGCGTCTCGCCGAGGCGATGGAGGTGACCACCGATTATCTCGTCGGCCGGGTCGACAGCCCCGAGGGTGCGGGACACCACGGCGAGCCGCTCCTGCGTGATTTCGAAAAATTGTCGATGGAGGACCGGAAGCTCGCGCGCGAACTGATCGCCAACCTGGCACGGCGCAATCAGGTGGAACCGTCATGACCGCGTCCGATGCCTTCACGATCGGTGGTGTTCGTGTCGGCCCCGGTGAGCGGCGACGCGTCGAGATCCCGGTGGCGCGCCCCTACGGACCCTCCCGTCTCTCTCTGCCCGCCGTGGTGGTCCATGGACGGCAGCCTGGCCCGCGGCTCTTCGTATCGGCCGCCATCCACGGGGACGAAATCAATGGGGTCGAGATCATTCGACGCCTGCTGGTCGCCCCACGGCTGCGACGCATCCGCGGGGTGCTCATCGCGATCCCCGTGGTCAACGTCTACGGCTTCCTGCAACAGACGCGCTACCTTCCCGACCGACGCGATCTCAACCGCGCTTTTCCGGGCTCCGAGCGCGGTTCGCTGACCGGGCGACTCGCGGACGTCTTCATGCGCGAAGTCGTCTCACAAGCCACACATGGCATCGATCTGCATACCGCCGCCGTCCACCGCTCGAATCTTCCCCAGATCCGGGCCTGCCTGGAAGACGCCACGACCCGCCGCCTCGCCGAAGCCTTCGGCGTCCCGGTCATCGTCGATGCGAACGTCCGCGACGGCTCCCTGCGGCAGGCGGTCCTCGAGCGAAAGATCCCGATGCTCCTCTACGAAGGTGGAGAGGCGCTGCGCTTCGACGAGATCGCCATCCGGGCCGGCGTCCGCGGCATCCTCGCGGTGATGTGCGAACTCGGCATGCTGGACGCACCACGTCGACCGACCACGCGCGTACTTCCCGTCGAGGCACGGACGACCTCGTGGATCCGCGCCGACGAAGGAGGGATCCTCCGCGTCCGAAAGAAGCTGGGCGCGCAGGTGGAGAAAGGAGACGTCCTCGGCGTCATCTCCGATCCGCTCGGAGGCCGGGAAGACCTCGTCCGGGCCACGATCACCGGCATCGTCATCGGACGCACCGAACTCCCTCTGGTCAACGAGGGGGACGCGCTCTTCCACATCGCTTCCTTCGACCACCGACAGCACGCAGATCGCGAAATTCAGCGGTTCGAGGCGGAACTCGACGTGGAGGCCGCGCCCTCCCCGTCGGGCGAGCCACCGGTCCTGTGATCATGGCACAGCGGAGTCTCACGCTGATCGGTTGGAACGAATTGGTCGATCTGCCCGACTGGGGCGTCCAGCGACTGCGCGCCAAGATCGACACCGGTGCCCGCTCGAGCGCCCTGCACGTGACCGACCTGCGCCCACTTCCCGGAGGCCGCGTCTCGTTCGTGGTCGTGCTGCACCGTCGCAAGGCGCACCG
>JAPOLW010000313.1 GCA_029976905.1 bacterium
AGCCGGGGTCGGGTTCGAGGGCCACCTCCGCAATCCCGTCGCTGCGTAGGTATTCCCGACGTTGGGCGTCGGGTAAACGTCGCCACCATTCGCGCGCCATGACCCCGTCCTCTTCTTGCCAGGGCTGGCAGGGATCGACAAGTTGACAGTTTCCTCGCGTGTCCCCTTAAGTGGGAGGGCGTCGGGTGGGGGTTGGACTGCCACGGCGCGACTGCGCATGTATGAACGATTCTTTGGGTTCGAAGAGACGCCGTTCCGGCTGACGCCGGACCCGCGCTACCTCTTCCTGTCGGAGAAGCACAAGGAGGCGCTCGGCCACCTGGCGTACGGCCTCGAGGAAGGCGCCGGGTTCGTCGCGATCACCGGGGAGATCGGCGCGGGCAAGACGACCTTGCTGCGTTCATTTCTCTCGGATCCGCCGGCGCAGACCCGTTACGCCTACATCCTCAATCCGGTCCTCAGTGGCGTCGAACTCCTCGAGGAGATCAACCACGAGCTCGGCGTCGCCGAGAAGGGCACGCAGCGGGAGCTGCTCGGCGCCCTCAACGAGTTTCTCCTGCACCAGAAGGCGGCGGGCAACCAGGTCGTCCTGATCATCGACGAGGCCCAGGCGCTCGGTGGCGCGATCCTCGAGCAACTCCGCATGCTTTCGAATTTCGAGACCGAGACGGCGAAGCTTCTCCAGATCGTCCTGGTCGGACAGCCCGAATTGCGGGATCTCCTGGCACGCCCGGACCTCGAACAGTTGGAGCAGCGCATCACGGTCCGCTGGCACCTCGGGCCACTCGACCGCGAGGAGACCGCCCGATACGTCAAACACCGGCTGTCCACCGCGTCGGGCGGCCGGGCGCGGCGTATCTTCACCACGGGAGCCCTGGCGCGAATCTACGCCTATACGGGTGGAGTGCCGCGCAGGATCAACGTGGTGTGCCACCGCGCCCTCCTCGTGGCCTACGCCCGGGATTCGACCTCGGTGACGCGCTCCATCGTGCGTCAAGCAATCGAGGAGATCGAGGCTCCGCGCCGCAGCGGGGCGGCCCCTGCCCGCTGGACGACGGCCCGTCTGGCGGCCGCGGCGGCTTTGTTGATCTTGACGGCGTCCCTGGGGGGCCTGGCCGCCTGGCAATGGGCGCCGCGTCCCGGATTCATGGGGGCGCCGCGTCCCGGATTCATGGGGGCATCGCCGATCGCGCCCGGCGGAGCCGGGAGCGACGCTCTTGCGGACGCAGGGTTGGAAGACGGAGAGCGTGGGGCCGGCTCCGCTGGCTTCGCGCGCGCCCTCGATGCGGTCGGCGAAGCGGTGGTCTCCGGTCGGCCGGGGGGCCCGCGGGTGGCGGCGCATCCGCTGTCGGTGCCCGGGCAGATGGCGACCACGGCTGCCGGGCCGACGATGGCGCTGCCACGGGGCGGTGCGGATGCCATCGCATACGAGAGCACTCCGGCCGCGACCGGGGCGGCGGGCTACCCGGTGTCGTTCACGGATCCCGGCGACGGCGGCGCGATGGCTGGGACTCCGCCGGTGGCGCGCTCCGTGGCGCCGGGGGGCGCTCCCCTCGCGGGTCCGGTAGTGTCGGCAGGAGTCGCCGAGTCCACGTCGATGGCGACGACGGCGTACCGACGTGCTCCAACGTCTGCCGCGGAGACGTTTTCCGGGGCCGGCGGGGCAATGTTCGGGGCGTTGCCGCCGGCCGCGCTCGGATCCCCGCAAACACGACCGCTCGCGGTGTCGGCGCCGCCGGAGCGGGCGGTCGCTCTGGAGGCGGGTCCGCAGGCTGCGGGGGCGTCCGCGCCGGACGCCGTCTGGGTCGAGCGCGCTTCTCTTGCCGACGCCGTTCGACAGACGACGCCGAGCGAGAGTGCCTACGAGGCGGTGGAAGCTCTCCTGGCCCGCTGGCAGGCCGAACCTCTCACGGCGGCAGAAGCGGCCGGGAGTACGCTCGATCTTCCGGCGGTCGCGGCCCGCCGGGGCCTGGATTACTTCGAGTTCAGCGGGAACCTGAGTGCTCTGCGCGTGCTGGACGTTCCGGCGATCCTCGAACTGGACCCCGGTGACGGGACGGGCATGCACTTTGCGCTCGTCGATCGTGTCGACGGGCAGGGGGCGCGCGTCGGCGTCGGTCGAGCGACCATTGCGGTATCGCACCCGACGCTCTCGGAGGTCTGGTTCGGACAGGCCCACCTTCTGTGGCGCGACGTCGAGAAGCTGGGTAGTCTCCTGGCGCGCGGCGCTGAAGGCGGGCGCGTGCGTCGATTGCAGGAGTTGTTGGAAGAGGTGGGCGTGTATCGCGGCCCTGCGAACGCCTCGTTTGACGAAGAGACGGAGGATGCGGTGGTGGAGTTCCAACGAGCGGTGCGGATCGCGGCCGACGGCAAGGTCGGCCCAATGACCATGATCGCGCTCTACGGGCTCACCGCCTCCGACCGGGTTCCGCACCTGGAAACGGAGTCGTCGAGGCAGGCCGACGTGGTGGCGACGAGGCTGGCGCCGTGAGTACGGTCCTCGACGCCCTCCGCAAGGCCCAGGAGGGTGGAGCGCGGGGAGCCGGCGCCGGTCCTGGCGACGGCCTTCCCCCCGAGCCGCCGCGCCGCCGTGGGTCGCGGCTCCTGTGGGTGTTCCTCGGAATCCTCGCTCTGGTGCTTGCCTTCGCCGGCGGGCTCGAACTGTCCGGAGGAGATCGGGCGTCCCCGGAGGAGGATCCGAACCTTGCGGCCAGCAGCGATCCCGAGGAGATGGCCGCCCTCGAGATCGCATCACCCGGGGAGTCTTCGCCGGACGAGCCGACCGACCAGCCCGATGGGGTCGCCCGGGTCGGGGGCTCGGCAGGAAGCACCGGCACGGCGGCGACGGGTGCGGACGCCCTCGTCGCCCGGGCCGACTCGCCTCCGGTCGGGGGCACGGTTGCGGCCGCCGAAACCGACCGCGCGCTGATACGGAAGCAGGCAGCCGATGCGCGCGCGCGTGCGCGGGATTCCATGAACGAGAGGAAACGGCAGATGCTCGATCGCGTTGCCGCGCGACGCGAGGAGCGCCAGACGAGACGCGCCGACCGTGATTCGTCGCGGGCCGAGGCCATGGAGATGCGCGAGGCCATCCGCGCGGCGCCGACCCCGGAGGAGCGCGAGGCACTGCTGAAGGAATTTCGCGAACGGCGGGCCGTCGCGCGCGCCGAGCAGCGTGCCGACTACGAGGAGCGTCGGCTCGCTCGGGCGCGTCAGAAACCTGCCTCGGAGTCGCAGGGAGGCGAGAAGCGCGGGCGCTACGACGGGTGGCGCTCCTCATCGGCGCGCCGGGACAGCGCAGGATCGGCCGCGGCGGGCTCGGCGACCGGACGGCCGGGGGCCCTGCAGGGAGAAGAGGGCCGAGCGCCTTCGCCGCCGGTGGGCGCGGTGCAGGCCCAGGCGCCTGTTCGGCAAGCGGTGGCCGCGGTGGTCGATGCGTCGGCCCCGTCCAGCGGGGTGGCTGGCCAGGCTGGGGGGCCGGCGGCTCCGCGGTCGGTGGTCGAGGTCGCGGCCGCGGACGACGCCGTGCGGCGCGCACCCAGCGGGGCGCCTCCGGTCCGGATCAACATTTTGCAGTGGTCGAGCGATCCGGGGCGCCGATTTGCGTACGTCAGCCTCGAGGGGCAACCCGCGATGACGCAGGTGCGTGAAGGCGAGAGTTTCGAGGGCCTGACGGTACAGCGGATTCTTCCCGAGACGGTCGAGTTCGCACACCAGGGCTCGACCTTCGTTCTTCGGGCGAACTGAAGGCGGGCGTCCCGCGGGCGGACGGAAGGCGGGCCTACGGGCGAGCCCGGCCGTCGATGAGCGGCCACCGTGGGCCTGCGGGCGAGCCCGGCCGTCGACGAGCGGCCACCGCGGGCCTGCGGGCGAGCCCGGCCGTCGACGAGCGGCCACCGCGGGCCTGCGGGCGGGCCCGGCCGTCGACGAGCGGCCATCGTGCGAGCGTTCGTCCGACGATGGCATGCCGGCAGCCTTGACAGGGTCCGACCGATCGGGTTGGCTAGCCAAACCGACCGATCGGTCGGGTTTCGGAGTGACTGAAGGAAATGTCCGTTGCGACGCTGGTAGGAAGATCTTCGACGGGGAATCGGATCCTCGATGTCGCCGAGGTTCTCTTTGCCCAACGAGGATATGCGGGCGTTGGGATGCGGGAGGTCGCCGATGGCGTCGGCCTCGGGAAATCCTCGCTCTTCCACCACTTCAAGAGCAAGGACGAACTGTATTCTGCGGTCTGTGTCCGCATCCTCGACACGATCGGCGACCGTCTCGTGCGGTCGCTGGCCCGGGGAGGCACTCCGGGCGTTCGCCTCGAGCGTTGCGTCGGGGAACTCGTGGACGTTCTGGCCGGGCATCCGTCCTACGCCCGGCTGCTGCTGCGTTCGATGTTCGAAGGCGACGATCTGCCCGACGAGGGGCCGGAAAGCGAGGCCGTCCACCGGTCGATCGAGGGGATCACCGGACCGGTCGAAGCACTTCTCACCGATGGAATGGACGCAGGCGAGTTCCGACGCGCGAGCGCCTCGCACGTCGTCCTCCTGCTGGTGGGCCTGGTCGTCTTCCCCTTTGCCTCGGGGGAGTTCGGAGAGGAATTGCTCGGCGCAGATGTCTTCGAGGGCGCACAGGTCGAGCGCCTCAAGAGTGAATCGTTGAACCTCGTGCGCGAGGGGTTGCGCGCGCGCGTCTGAGGAAAGGAAGGATTTCGATGGATAAAATTCTCGAAGAGTATCGTCGCCAGATCGGTGGTTTCGAAGTCGTCGAGATCGACGAAGACCGAGTCGATCGGATTCGTGCGGAACTCGACATCGACGCACCCGTCGACCTGCACTGGACCTGGAATTACGGCAACGAGGTCGAAGAACTGGCGGCGCTTTACGAACGCGGCAAGCGGGGGCAGTGGAACGCGGAGGCCGACATCGATTGGGCTCTCGAGGTGCCGCATGACGAGTGGTTTCTGCCCCGGGAGAACGCGCAGCTCCTACCGAGTCTGTTGACGGCGATGGGCGCCGACGAGCAGACCTGCAAGGAAGCAGCGTTCGACGAGTTCGCGTTCACGATTTCCCAACTGCTTCACGGCGAGCAGGCGGCCCTGCAGATCTGCGGTCAGTTGACCAACGCGTGTCCGACCATGGATGCCAAATTCTACGCGGCATCCCAGGTGGCGGACGAAGCGCGGCACGTCGAGGTCTTCGCCAAACTGCTGCAGCGGAAGTTTGGGACGATCTACCCGATCGGGGGAACCTTGAAGATCCTGCTCGACAATCTCCTACAGGCGCCGACCTGGCAGACCAAGACGCTCGGAATG
>JAPOLW010000314.1 GCA_029976905.1 bacterium
ACTACGACGCACGGGTACGCGACCGGATCGTGACTCTCGGTCTCGAAGAACGCGTCTCTTGCGTGGGCGCGCGTGACGACGTCGCGACGATCCTGTCGGCCGCCGATCTCTACGTCCAGGCGTCCTTCGTCGAGGGATTGAGCGTCGCGAGCGTCGAGGCTCTTCTCGCAGGCGTCCCCGCGGTCCTGACCGATGTCGGTGATGCCGATTTTCTGCTCGAGATCCGCGGGCCCGGCGCGGCCGCCGCGGGAGCCCTGGTGGCGGTGGAAAAGACAGATCCGGTCACGGCAGGCTGGGAAGAGTTGCGGGCGATGGCGTCGGCCGATGCGCCGGGGCACGTTGCCGCTCTGGGTCGGGCGATCACCGACGTGCTGGATGACCTTCCGGCGCGCCGCGATGGAGCCCGGCGCCGTGCTGCCGGGCTCGCCAAGCAGGTATCCGAGGAACGGATGTGCGAGGCGTACGCGGCGCTCTTCTGGCACGTCGCGGCTCTGGCCGTCGGTGCGCGTTCGCAGCACCTGGCGTCCTTGCTGCGGGCATGGAAGACGCTCGGGACGAGGCGCATGCGGCCCTGGCGAAGGCGCGCGAAGAACTCCGGGAGGCCCACGGCTTCGGGCAACGATTCGAAGAGATGCTCGGCGACATTCGTTCGGAGCTGGCCACGATGGCGCGGGAGGCGGCGCAAACGCATCAGCGCGTGAATCAAAACCTGGGATTGACCCAGCGGACCCTCGACAAGCTGCGGCTGCGGCATCGGATCACGACCGCGCTCCAGCAATGGAAGCAGCGTTGGATGGGCACGGCGGCGCCGCCCCGCGCGCCGCTCGTCGATCGCGCCCTCGGCACCCCGGGGAGTCCTCGAAACACCCATTGGTTGGTCCTCGGCGTCGTACCACTCGACGACAGCGGTGGGGCCCAGCGCTGCGCGCAGATCGCGCGCGCCCTGGCACGCGAGGGCGCCCGGGTGACCTATGTCGGCCGCTTTCCCAAGAGTGAATCTCGCGAACTGCCCGCGCGCGTCGAACCCGAAGGGCTCGAGGTCCTCGCGTGGGATCGCGCCGCGCTACGCGCCTGGTTGTCGGGGCGGGACGAGCGAATCACGGTTCTCGTCGAGACGCCCGAGCCCGAGACGATCGCGTTGGTGCGGGAGGCGCGCGCGGTGGGCGCTCGGGTCCTCTACGACAAGGTCGATCATTGGGAGGAGTGCCCCTGGGCGCCCTGGTTCACGCCTGCCTACGAGGAGGAATTGGTCTCCCTGAGCGACGACGTGGTTGCGTCGGCACGCCTTCTGGCCGAGGGGCTCGAACGCACGGGGCGCGAGGTGCATCTGCTCCCCAATGCCTACGATCCGGCCATGTTCGGCCCGGAGGCGGCTGGCGAATTGCCGGCAGACCTCGCCACGGGCGAGGTCACGCTGGTCTACGCCGGAGCTTTGTGGGGAGAGTGGTTCGATTGGGATCTGGTGCGGGAGGTGGGTCGGAGATTTCCGGACTGGGCCATCAACCTGATCGGCGACGAGCCCGCCGAGCGTCCCCCCGGCGTGCCGCCCAATGTCCATTTTCTCGGTTTGAAGCCGCAGGGCGCCCTGCCCGCCTACTACGCCGCGGCGACGGCTTGCCTCATTCCCTTCGTAGAGTCGGCGCTCGTCGACGCCGTGAGTCCGCTCAAGGTCTACGAGTATCTCGCGATGGGGCGCCTCGTGGTGGCCACGCCGATGCGGGAGTTGGCCGCGCTGCCGGGTGTCGTGACCGTGCGTTCGGCTGCCGACATCGCCTCGGCGATCGAGGGCGAGCGCACGAAACCGATCGACCGCGCCGGGGTCGACGATTTTCTGCGAGACCATACCTGGCAGGCACGTGCTCGGGCGTTGCGCGCCCTCACCGCCGAGCCGACGGTTTCGATTGTCGTTCTCTGCTTCAACAACGAGGACGTGATCGGCCGCTGCGTCGACTCGTTGGTCGAAGCGGGATCCGCTGGTTGCCAGGAGATCATCGTGGTCGACAACGGCAGCACGGATGGCTCGATCGCCCTTCTCGAGGAGCGCGCGGCAAGTGGCAAGATCACGCTGCTGCGCAACGACACCAATGGATGCTCCTCGGGGAGGAACCTGGGCGTGGGTGCGGCCCGGGGGGAGATGCTCGTCTTTCTCGACAGCGACCAATGGGTGACCGAGGAGAATTGGCTCGCGCCGGCGGTCGATCTGATCGCGCGCGATGGCAGCGTCGGCGCCGTCGCCTGGAACGCGGGATGGTTCCGGCCGGGTTCGGCCGGCGGGACGATCGTGGACGATCTTCCGCACCGCGGCATGACCGGTCCATTCGTCGGGGAGACGTATCGCTTCGACGTCGCCTATCTGGCGACCTCGGGATGGGTGATGCCCCGTGCCGTGTGGGCGAAGATCGACGGCTTCGACGAGGCCTACGATCCCACCTGTTTCGAAGACACGGACCTCTCGTTCCAGGTGAAGAGGGCGGGCTATCGGCTGGCGTATTGTCCGTCTCTCGGCGTGGACCATCGCCCGCATGCAACCACCGGCGCCCTGCGCGAATACGATGCGCTCTATGCCAGGAACGAACGCTATTTCCTGGACAAGTGGAGCGCCCACCCCGACTACTTCTTCGACGTACCCGAGGACGCCTGAGCTGCCTGCGACTGGCGCGGGAGGTCCCTCAGTCGAGATAGCCGAGTGCTTCGAGCCGCGCGCGAACGGCCCCTCCGGCGCGTTCCATGGGATCCTCCCAGCCGGCGTCCGCCGTCCCGATCCCGGAAAGCGCTTCGGCGAGTAGACGGTCTGCTCGTGCGCCGGCTTCCTCGGGTGCCGACGCGAGGAGGTCGTTGCGTTCCTGCGGGTCGGTGTGAACGTCGAAGAGCATTCGGCCGTTGCTGGTCGGCAGCGGGAAGCGTTCTTCGATGTTGCCGTAGAGGTAGAGCGCATGGCGCCCATCGCGCAGAACGCGGGTCTCGCCGGGCCCCTCGGTGTAGACGACCGCCGCACCGCGGCGGGCGAAGGGATCCGCGCGACGCGCGAGAACCAGCCCCTCCTGCGCCGGCGGTGCTTCGAAATGCGCCAGGAGCGCGTGGAAGAGCTCGGTGGTGGTCACCGGCTCGGAGATTCGTTCCCCCCTCTCCCCGGGCCGGGAGACGATGAGCGGGACGTGCTGCTCCTCGGAGCGGGAGAGGAAGCCGTGCCCCCAGAACTCGCGTTCGAAGAGGGCTTCGCCGTGGTCGGAGGTCAAGACGACGATCGTGTCTTCGAGGACTCCGGCCTGCTCGAGTTGCACGAGAAGCCGATGGAAGCCGCGATCGAAATGATGGATTTCCGCATCGTACTCGCTTTCCAGAGCAGCGACGTCCTCGTCGGTGAACCAGGGCTGCTCCTGGGCCGTGCGGAATTTGAGGAAGCCGCCTTCTTCGCGCATGGCCGCACCGCGAATCACGCGGCGCTCGCGGCGGTAGTCGGGATCGACGAAGAGGTCACGATCGCGCTCGGGCGCACGATAGGCCATGTGGGTGTCGAAGTAGTGCAGATAGAGGAACCAGGGTTTTCCCTCGCGCACCAATTCGTTGATGGTCGATCGTGCCACGACGTTGACCTCCTCGGCGGTGAAGCGCCGCGGGGTCTGGTCGCGAAAGCCCGGGTCCCACGCCTCCCAATCCTGGAAGCGATCGAAGCCCTGCGCGAACCCGTGCTCGCGCAGGATGTAAGGGCTGCCCGAGACGGCCGCGGTGGCGACGCCGGACGCCTGCAGTCGTTCTGCGAGTGTGTCGTTGTCGGGGTGGAGCCCGCCCTTTCGGTCTCCGGGCGTCGTGAAGAGATTCCGGGTGGTCAGCGCCGAGAAGGGGATGCCGGTGAAGAGGTTGGAGATGGTGGGCCAGGTATACGAATAGTGGGAGAAGGCGTTTTCGAAGACGATGGCGTTCTCCGCCCATGCATCGATGTAGGGAGAGGTGTCCCGCCCATAGCCGTAGACACCGAGGTTCTCCGCACGCAGGGAGTCGGCGATCACCAGCACCACGTTCGCGAGACGTGGCGCGGGTCGGCCGCGTGGACGGAGGACGGCCCGAGCAACCAGAAAAATGCAGAGCACCAGCAGGAGCCCGCGGAAGATGTCGCGAGCCGTTGGGGTAGATGGCGTGTCGCGTGTCATGGAGATTCAGGGCGGCCACCGATGATCATCGGGGAGGGCGCTCGGATCGGCGGCGGTGCGGCGCAGGGCCATCTCGTCGTGCGGGGGAACCTAACGAGAAAACGCCGGGATGGAAATGGAGACCGGGGTCGGAGCCGTCGTCGGGCGCGGCAACGTCGGGGCGACGCGCGCTTGGCGCTTGGTTCCAGATGGCCGCTAGTCCGAGCCCGCGTTGCCGGCCAGCGCCGCCATCGCCAGCCGCACCGTCTCCTCCCCGGCCTTGTCGGGGGAGCCCGCATCGAACGGGGGCTGGGGGTCGTATTCGATGCCGAGCTGGACGGCGCGCGCGGTCGGCTCGCCGACGAGACACGCGACCGCGGTGAGCGCCATGTCGATGCCCGAGGAGACGCCGGCGGCGGTGAGGATGTTCCCCTCCTCGACGACGCGATCGGCGGTGTAGAGGGCGCCGTATTGCTCCAGCATCGGGACGGCCGCCCAATGGGTCGTGGCGCGTTTGCCCTGCAGCAATCCGGCCGCGCCCAGAATGAGCGAACCGGTGCACACCGAGGTCGTGAGCCTGGCCGTGGCGTGCGCTGCGCGCACCCAGGCGAGGATCTCCTCGTCGGCCGCCGCCGCGAAGGTGCCCTCCATGCCGCCTGGGATCACGAAGACGTCGGGTGCCGGAACGTCTTCGAGAGCCTGATCGACGACGATGCCGAACGCGCGTGAATCCACGCGAACCTCGCCGGGTCGCTTGGCGACGAACGATACATCCACGCCGGGCGTGACGTTCCAGACCTCGTAGGGTCCGATGAGATCGAGGCACGTGAGTCCCTCGTAGACGAGAAATGCGACTTGCATGGCCAAACCCCTCCCCTCCCGGACCCTAGCCCCCGCGGCTGGCGCCGCCAACGCCGAGGCGCCGCACGGGCCCTGCGGGTGTGGGCATCGGCCGCGTCGGGTCGGTCGAGCGTCGGCACCCGGCCGCGGCACGGGGATCGCGGCGCTTCGCCGGGCGGCTCCGGTCGGGTAGAATCCAGCAGGAGCGTCGAGGTGGCCGAAAACGAGAAGGAAAGCACGACGCGGGAGCCGCCCGAGTCCGACGAAGACCGCTCGCTCGGCGCCTGGGTCCGGATCTTTGCCGAGGAGGGGGCGACGGACGTCGCCGACC
>JAPOLW010000315.1 GCA_029976905.1 bacterium
GTTCTCCCGTTCCTCGTGGGTGTCGGTCAGACAGTTGGCGAGATCGGGAATGGTTTCGACGCCGTAGCATTGCCCGCCGAAGCTCAGCGACGAGACCAACGAAGCGGTGCAACGACCTGCGATCTTGTCGCGCACGCGAGCAGCCGCCTTGTTGATCCGGGACGCCGTCCTGGGCTCGAGCGCGCAATCGGTTCCCGCAGACAGCGTGCCCTTGGCAATCTGGCTGCGGCATTTCCGCAACGCCCGGGTTGTGTCCTTGAAGAAGGTTCCACCCGCGCGGCCGATGTCGGCGAGACAGCGTCGTTGCGAAAAAGTGAGATCGACTGCCGAGGCGTGGTCGGAAAAAGCCGCCAGCAGAAGCACGGAGAGCAAGAGCCGAGCGAGCATCGAGAGCCTTTCTTTACGTCACGAGACGACACACGGCTCGTGGAGGAAGAGTACGGGGTGCTGTCTGCATTTACCGAAGTCTTTGGTTGGATCCGCACAATCCCCCAGGCGCCGCCGACTTGTCAACACACTCCGTGGCATACAGGGAACTCCCCGGCCAACCGCAAAGCCTTTGCCTTGCCCCGATGCCGCGCCGGCCCGCGCCGCGCGACCGCTTGGCAGGTCGTGCGCCGACTCCGTTACCATCGTCGCCATGGTGTCGGCTCCGTGACCGCCGAAGCCCTCGTGAAGCGCTTCCATTATCCAGCGACTCTGGCCAGCGCCCTGCTCCTGGGGGCAGGGCTGATCGCGCTGGGATGGTCCCCCGGGTGGATCCTCGCCTCCACCGGGCTTCTCTTCGCCCTGCTCTCCTTCTGGATGGAGCGGCGGTTTGCGCAGCAAGCCCAGGGGGAGGTCGACCCCCGGGAACTGCGGACCGACGTCCTGCACGCGCTGATCAGCAACACGGTTCCCACCGCGCTCTTCCGGGCTCTCTTCTTCGCAGCCGTGGTCGGGGCATCCTCCGCCCTCACCGAGCGTTTCGGATTTTCGCTCTGGCCGGCCCACTGGCCCCTGGCGGGCCAGTTCCTCCTCGCGCTCGCGATCGTCGAACTAGTCTCCTACGCCATCCACCGCGCGCTCCACCGCAGCCGCCTCTGGCCTCTGCATGCGGTCCACCACTGCTCCTCACGCATGTATTTCCTTCTCGCGGTCCGCAAACACCCGCTGCAGGCGTTCCTCACCTACGGGGGGCGCCTCTCGGTCCTCTGGCTGCTCGGCCTTCCGGAGGACACCCTGACCCTCCTGCTCGTCTTCACCGGCGCCAACTCCTATCTGCAGCACTCCAACATCCGAATGGAGACCGGGGCCTTCCGCTACGTCTTCGCCACGCCCGAATTGCACCGCCTCCACCATGCCCGGCGCGCCGCGGCGATCGACTGCAACTTCGGCGACGTCCTCATCGTCTGGGATCTGCTCTTCGGAACGCGACGGGAACCGCCGGCGGGCCCTTCGTCGCCGGAGGAAGTCGGGCTGCCCGACATCGAAATCCCGCAGACCTACATCAATCATCTCCGGCTGCCCTTCGAGTGGTCGGAGCGACACACCGCGGCCCGGTCCTCGCGATGAGGCGCCTCGGCCGACGGGCCCCGACCAGAACACCGTCGGACCCACGGCGAGCGGCCCGTTTGACAGACGCCCCCCCGGAAACGGAAAGCTAGGGAATGCCCGACCCCGCCTCCACCCAGGCCGACGTCGTCCGCGTCGAAACCGACCGCGGCGTCATGACCGTGACCCTCGCCGACGTCGAAAATCGCAACGCCCTCGGAGCACGACTCCTGCGGAGCCTCTACGACGCCATCGCCGAGGCAAACGCCGACCCGGCGGTGCGCGTGGTCGTGCTCACCAACGAGGGGACCACGTTCTGCGCGGGGGCGAATCTCAAGGAGCGCAGTGCCGGCGCGTCGCAGGAGGCCGGTGAAATCGACTTCGTCGACGTCCTGCGCGCGATCCAGTCCTCGCCCACTCCGATCGTGGGTCGCATCGCCGGGCACGTGGTCGGAGGCGGCAACGGACTGGCGGCAGCCCTCGACATCGCGATCGCGGCCGACGACGTGAAATTCGGCTTCACCGAGGTGCGGCTCGGCGTCGCCCCGGCGATCATCTCGGTGGTCTGCCTTCCCAGGATGCGGCGGGGCGAGGCGCTCGAGGCCTTTCTCCGCGGCAATCGCTTTCCCGCGCCGCGGGCGGCCGAACTCGGCCTCATCAGCCGAGCCGTCCCCGCGAGCGAGCTGGACACGGCGGTCGCCGAGATCGTCTCCGACCTCACCAAGGGCGGCCCCGAGGCTCTGGCCTTCGCCAAAAGGCTCGTCTACGAGGTGCCGGACATGGACGTGGACGATGCGTATCGCTGGACGGCGCGCACGTCGGCGGAGCTCTTCGCCGGTCCCGAGGCCGCCGAAGGCATGAAGGCCTTTCTGGAAAAGCGCGCTCCGTCCTGGGCCGGACGCAAATGAGACGCGGACACGAGGAAGACTCGATGCTGCCCGTTGCCCACGATCTACGAGACGAAGCCACTGAATTGCACGCGTTCCTTCGCACGCTTGCGCCCGGGGAGTGGGGTCGCCCCACCCCGTTCAAGCAGTGGACGCCGTGGGACGTCGTCGCGCATCTTCACTTCTTCGACCGGGTTTCGCTCCTTTCCCTGAATGACCCGGAGGGATTTGCGGCGTGCCGGGACGACCTCACCGCCAAGATGCTGCAGGGAATCAGCCTTGCCGACGAAGCGCGGCGCGAGTTCGCCGACCTCGACGCCGGCACCCTGCTGGATCGATGGATCACGAGTTGCCACGAGATGGCCGAGGCGCTCGGAAACTCCGAGCCCCGGCGTCGCCTGCCGTGGTTCGGCCCCGACATGAGCGTGTCCATGTTCACCACCGCCCGGTACATGGAGACATGGGCCCACGGCCAGGACGTCTACGACCTCGTGCACCGGGAGCGCGCCCACACCGACCGGATCAAGCACATCGCCGTGATCGGCATGAAGACCTTCGGCTGGACGTTCGTCAACCGCGGTGAGGACGTCCCCGGCGCCCCGCCCTACGTGCGCCTGACGGCGCCCTCGGGAGAGACCTGGGAGTGGAACGAGCCCAGCGAAGAGGAATTCGTGCGAGGTACGGCGGTCGATTTCTGCCACGTCGTCACCCAGGGGCGGAACGTTCTGGACACCGCCCTCGACGTCCGGGGCCCGGTGGCCACCCGGTGGATGTCGATCGCACAATGCTTCGCGGGAGCCGCGACCGATCCTCCTGCCCCCGGCGAGCGCACCGGCTGAACGGAAGGACGCGGAGGATCCATGGATCTGGAATACGCAGAGCGATACGAAGTCTTCCGACAGGAGGTGCGCGCGTTTCTCGAGCGCCACGCCTCCGAACGCCCGGCCGGCCACATTCACGCGATACCCCGGGCGGAACGTGTGCGTTGGCTCCAATTGCTGATCGACCACGGCTATTGGGCCCGGACGATCCCCCGGGAATACGGCGGCTACGGCGCGGCGCCGGATCTGCTGGAGACGGTGATCATGGACGAGGAGTTCAATCGCGCCGGTGTGGCACGCGGCGTCATGGCCCAGGGGCCGTCCATGCTCGTCCCCACCCTCCTCGAGCACGGCAGCGAGGCGCAGAAGAGCACCTGGATCGCCCCGACGATGCGCGGCGAAATTCTCTGGTGTCAGGGGTATTCCGAGCCGGGTGCCGGGAGTGACCTGGCAAGCCTGCAAACCTCCGCCCGCGAAGACGGCGACGACTTTCTCATCAACGGGCAAAAGATCTGGACGAGCAGCGCGGATACGGCCGACATGATGTTCGTGCTCGTCCGTACCGAGGCCGAGGCGCCCAAACACGCAGGGATCA
Source organism: bacterium (assembly GCA_029976905.1). Taxonomy (GTDB): domain Bacteria; phylum Desulfobacterota; class Binatia; order UBA12015; family UBA12015; genus VGTG01. The sequence continues at coordinate 3,837 of JAPOLW010000315.1, forward strand.
GCTACGTCCTCCTTCCCATGGACACCCCGGGTATCGAGGTCCGGCCGCTGCGAACGATGTCGGGCGACCTCGGCGAGAACTCGTTCAATCAGGTCTTCTTCAGCGACGTGCGCGTTCCGCGCACCGGCGTCGTGGGAGGCCGCGGCAACGGCTGGGCCATTGCGAACGCGACGCTAAAGCACGAGCGCAATAGCCTGAACGCGAACGCCGAGGCGACGCTCTTGCGCCTGATCCGGCTCATGCGCCGCGAGACCATCGACGGGGTGACGACGCTCTCGAGCCCCGTGTACCGTGATCGCCTCATGCGGCTGCAAGGTCGCGTCCTCGCCATGAAGGCCCACGCGATGCGGGTCTTGACGGCAAACCTCCGGGGCGAGTCCGCCGGCGTCGCCGGGCTCGTCGTCAAGCTCCAGAACTGTCAGCTGAACTTCGACCTCGCCGCGCTCGCCATCGACGTCATGGGCGAGCTCGGTGTGCTCTACGACCATACGAAATACGAACGCGAGAATGCCTTCTGGCAGACGCATTCGTTTCTCTCTCTCGGCTTCATCATCGGCGGCGGCACCGCGCAGATCCAGAAGAACATCATCGCCGAGCGCGGACTCGGACTCCCGCGCGAGCCACGGCCGGCGGAGACCACCTGACATGGACTTCGCACTCTCCCAGGACCAACGACTGCTGGCCGACAGCGTGCGCGGGCACCTCGCCGGCCAGGTGCCCCTCTCGCGGGTACGCGACCTACGCGAGCGGGATTGCCCCAACGACCGGTCGGTGTGGCACGGGCTCGCATCGCTGGGCCTGACCGGCATTCTGGTTCCCGAGGCCCACGGAGGAAGCGGACTCGCTTTGCTCGACGCCGTCCTGGTCGCACAGGCTCTCGGCCATGCGGTCACCCCGGCGCCCTTTCTCTCCTCCGCCGTCATGGCCCCCATCGGACTCGGTGGCGTCGCCGACGAGCGCACGGCGAACTGGCTCGGCGGAGTCGCACGCGGCGAGCTCGTCATCGGCGTCGCCGTCACCGAGATCTTCTCGGTCCGCGAAGAGGCGGGCGTACATCTCGACGGGAACACCCTTCGCGGAAAGACCCTGATGGCGCTCGACGCACACGGCGCCGACCTCGTGCTTCTCCCCATCGGCCCGGACCAACTCGCCGTCGTGCAGACCGATGCTGCGGGATTGTCGACGACCCGGCTGCGCACCATCGATGCCACGCGTTGCACCGCGGAGCTTGTCTTCGACGACGTGCGTCCCGAGATCGTCCTTCCGGACGCAGGCGCGGCTCGGGCACGCATGCTCGACGCCGGTCGTATCGCACTTGCCGCGGACACGATCGGCGCCTGTGAATCGATGATCGAACAGGCCGTCGCCTATGCCGGCGAGCGCCGGCAATTCGGCCGCGTCATCGGGTCGTTCCAGGCGGTCAAACATATGTGCGCCGAGATGATCGC
>JAPOLW010000316.1 GCA_029976905.1 bacterium
GGAGCTGAGATCGTTGGCGCGGGAATTCAAGGATCAGGGCGGCGTCGCCACGAGTGACCCGCCGGCGATTGTCCGGTGGATCACCTCGAAGTACATCACCCGCCTGGCCAGCCGCAGGAGCCTCGAGCGTCGACGAGCCCGGGCGGAGAGGAAGCGCCGTCGTGCCGGAGAGTCGCATCGGATCGAATACTTCCACCAGATCGACGATGGCTATAGCCATCTCGCCGCGCAGCTGCTTCGGCCGCTTCTGGACCGATATGACGTCGAAGTCATCGTCCACCTCGTCAGCGCCCAGCCCGGTCCGAATCTTCCCGAACCCGACCTGCTGCTCGGTCTTTCGCGTTACGACTCGGCGAAGATCGCGCCCCACTACGGTCTCCGTTTTCCGAAGGGAGCTCGCGCGCCGGGCCTGATGCTTCTCGAAACCGCCGGCCGGGTTCTCGCGAAGGCTTCGGGCGACGACGTTCCCGCTCTGGTCGTAGCGGCGGGCGAGGCTTTGTGGAACGAAGATCGTGCGGCGATGGCCGCTCTGGTCGGGCGCCATGGTCGGGCCAGTACCGGGGAGTTGGCCGCGCGGATTGCGCAGGGAAACGCTCGCCGGGCCAAGCTGGGCCACTACTCGGGTGCGATGTTCTACTACGGCGGCGAGTGGTATTGGGGCGCCGACCGCATCTACCATCTAGAAAAGCGTCTCTGTGAGCTTGGCGCCGCACGGGCCAAGGGCGATCCCCTCCTTTTCCCACGTCCCGAGATCGAATACGGCCCTCTTCGGGACGATGGGTCGCTCACCTTCGAGATCTTTCCGTCGCTGCGCAGCCCGTATACGTCCATCATCTTCGACAAGGCGCTGGAGCTCGGGCAGCGGACGGGTGTGAAGACGGTCGTGCGCCCCGTCCTGCCGATGGTCATGCGCGGTGTTCCCGCGACCCGGCAGAAGGGGCAGTACATCTTCACCGACGCCGCCCGGGAAGCACGTGCTCTCGGCCTCGAGTGGGGAAAATTCTACGACCCCATCGGCGAGCCCGTTCGCAATGCGTATTCGCTCTACCCGTGGGCGGTCGAGCAGGGCAAGGGCAACGAGTTTCTGAGTCGCTTCCTGAAGGCGGCCTTTTTCGAGGCGGTGAATACCAACACCGAGGAAGGGCAGCGGCTCGTCGTCGAGAAAGCGGGTCTGGACTGGGAGACCGCTCGCACGATCCTTGGAAACCGCGATTGGGAGCGTGGACTCGAGGAGAATCGGCGCGCGATGTATCGATTTGGGTCCTGGGGCGTCCCGAGCTTCCGCCTTCTCGACGAGAGCCGGAGGACACGTCTGGCGCTCTGGGGGCAGGATCGGCTCTGGCTCTTCTCGCGCGAGATCCAGCGTCTGCTCCAACTCCGCGGCGCGTGACGACCCGGCCGCACGCTCCGCCTTCCACGCGGGGCGTCCCGCCGTGCTTCCTCCGTCCGCGCGTGGACGGTGCTCGGTGGTGCTAGTAGAGATCCGGGACGGGGCATGGACGGGCGGACGACAGCAACGCGGACGGGAGGAGCAGCGCAAGGGCCCGGCGCCGCGCTGGTCTTCGCGGGCTACGTCCTGACGTTCCTCGTCCTCGGCGCCCCCCTTCTTCCGGACTTTGCCACGGGCCTCCCGGCGCGCCCCAATCTCGACGACTCCCGGGTTCTCCCGTGGATCCTCGATTGGGTCGGACATGCACTGGTGACGTCTCCGGCGACGCTCTTCGATGCGAACATCTCGTATCCCGCTCGACGTCAGATGAGCGGTGTCCCCCATCTCTTCTCGTCGCAGTTGATCGTGGCGCCGCTGCGGTGGTGGGGGCTCGGCCCGATTGCGGCTGCCAATACCGTGGCCTTCCTGACCTATCCCCTGGCCGCTCTCGCGATGCAGAGGCTTCTGCATCGGTTTGGCCTGCCGATCGGCATCTCGCTCCTATGCGGTCTCTGGTTTTCGCTTGGCTCGTTCCGGGCCCCCTACAATTTGAATCAGCTCCAGTTTGCGAATCTCTTCCTGCCCTGGCTGGCGCTCGCCCTGACACGATTGCGTGAGGAGCCCGGGCTGCGCCGGGGAGTGGCTCTGGTGGTGGTGTTTGGCCTCGGTGCCTTCTCCTCGTTCTACTGTGCCGTCCTTCTTGGCGTCACCGGGGCTCTGTGGGGCCTCTTTGAACTCGCCCGGCCAGAAGAAGGACGCGGACGCTTCCTGGCCTGGAGTCTTGGAGGCGTAATTCTCGTCGGCGTCCTTCTTCTCCCGGTGGCGATGCCGTATACGTCGCGGCTCGCCGACCACGTCGAGCCGCGGGCGTTGGCGATCCCCTGGCGGGCGCCGGCCCTTCTTCCCCGCTGGCTCTTCTCCCTCGTCTCGCTCGACCCGCGCTCGGTTGGTGTCCTCGCGCGCTCGCCCGTGCTGCTCGTTCTCGCCCTGGCGGGTGGGGTCGTCGCGTGGAGGGGTTGGCGTCGCCGGTTGCCGATCGCGCAGCGGCTCTTTCCGGTCGCCGCCACCCTCTGGCTCACCGGAGCGGTCTTCGCCTGGGGCTATCCGCCGTTGCTGCACACGTTGGCGGCCGCGACCCCGCTCGGGCTCGTGCGCTACCTGCCGCGCTATCTCCTCATCGCGGATTTCGGGCTCACCCTCTTGCTGGCGGTCGGGCTTGCGAGTCTCGGTGCGCTCCTGGGCGATCGCTGGCATCGGCGCGCACCGGTATTCGTCGCCTTGTTGTTTCTGGCGCTGCGCGCACCGTCGTTCTCCGACGTCCCCATGCGAACGATTCCGGCCTACGCGGAGGCGCGCGAGGTCTACGATCGCGCCGGCGACCTCTGGAGGGCCGGTGGGCGCGGTGCGTTGCTCGAGCTTCCCATCTTCGGCCGCGAACCCGGCGAGGAGAAGCCGCGGACGCTCGAGCCCGACGCGATTCTTGCGACCACACGCCATTGGTGGCCGACTCCCGCGGCGCACGTGAGCTATCACCCGCCCCATCGTTGGCTGTTCATGCGAACGGTCGAGGCGTTGCCGGAGCCCCGGGCCCTCGAAGAACTCATCGATCTCACGGCGGTGCGTTGGATCCTCGTCCGCCCACCGGCATTCTGGCTCGAGGGGGGGCGCCGCGAAGAGGTTCTCAGGCTGCTGCGCACGGGGCCGGTGCCGACGCAATCCTGGTCGCTCGGGGATCAGTGGGAGTTGTTCCGGTTGGACCGCGATCCCGCCCGCCCGACCTGGCTCGAGGCGGTTCGTTCCGGGGACGTCGGGGGGAAGACGATTCTGGGCACGCCGATGACGGCCCTTGTGGCCGAGGAGGCGATCGGCACCGTTCGGATCGGCCAGGCGGATCCAGCTGGCCCGCTGCGCGGGCGCATCGGCCGTTTCTGGCTCGAAGTGACCAACGCTGGTCCGCGAACCTGGCCCGTTGCGGTGGCGTCGACGATTCCCATCACGCTCGATGGGCGCTGGGGGACCGTGCGACCGCTGGACGATACGGTGACGGCGGTGGCGCGTTGGCGCTCGCTGGATCCGGGCGCCCCTTCGGGGCAGGGCGCTTCCCCCGGGGACTCCGTGCCTGCCGAGCAGCGCAAGAGACTTCGGCGCGACGTGGATCCGGGCGAGACGATCCGCCAGCCACTGCATCTCCTCCTGCCCCGGGTCCCGGGTTGGTACGAGCTCGAGGTCCGTCTCGACCAGGTCGGCGGGGCCGACTTCTCGGGGCCGGGCAACGAAGCCGGTCGTCTGCGCGTGCTCGTGGAGCCCCAGGGGGATCTCGCTGGGGCGTCCGGGCCGTCGCGTGGGGCAGATTTGGCGAGATTTTAGTTAGAAACCAAAATAGTTGACATCGAAATATTCGGTGTCGTAGGTTTTCGGTGTGGGCGAACTCGAGCGCATCGAGGCGGGTGTGGCGAGTTGGGCGCAGATCGTGCCCGATCTCGACGTGGGGACCATGCGTACGGCGCTCTTGTTCAGCCGCGTCGCGATGTTGGGCAGACGGCAGATCGAAGACGCCTTCGCCCGTGTCGGGCTGTCGGCAGGGGAATTCGACGTGCTCGCCTCCCTGATACATGTGGCGGAGCACACGAGTAAGCCATCGACGTTGGCCCGCAGCGGCATGCTCTCGCCCGCCGGGATGACACACCGACTCGATCGGTTGGAGCGTGCGGGCTTCATCGAACGACGGCCCGACGCCGACGATCGCCGTTCCACCTTCGTGGTTTTGACCCCGGCCGGTCGGGCCAAGGCCATCGACGCGGCACGGGTGCACGTGGCCGCGGAAGCCGAATTCCTCGATGCACTCAGCCCGCGTGACCGTCGTGATCTCGGTCGATTGCTCGAGACCCTGATCGACGCATTCGCGGCGGTTCCCGTCGACGGACCGGCCTTCTGCGATTGAATCGACCGAGAAAGGACGGAAGATGCCGAACGATACGACTCCCCGACTCTCTTTGAGCCATGCGACGGTCGCCGTACGCGACCTCAATGCCATGCTCGAATTCTACTGCGGTGTCCTCGGTTTCGCGGTGACCAACCGCGGAAAGCCCGGTGATGGAGCCGAGATGGCCTTCATCTCGCAGGATCCGGCCGAGCATCACCAGATCGTTTTCGTATCGGGGCTTCCCGAGGGGCAACACCAGTTCGTGATGTTGGATCATCTGGCGTTCCGGACCCACGGCCTCGACGATCTGCGCGCCATCGGTGCTCGGCTCGAGGCGGCGGGGGTGGCGGGCGTCATCCCGGTCAACCACGGCAACGCGTGGTCGCTCTACTTCAACGATCCGGAAGGCAATGGCGTGGAGTGCTTCGTCGACAGCCCCTTCCACGTTGCGCAGCCCTTTGCCGAAGGCCTCGACCTCTCTCTCGATGATGCGGCGATCGAGGCCGACACCAGGGCAAAGATCCAGGACGACGGCGAGTTCCAGTCCCTCGCGCAATGGCAGGCGGCGTTCCGGGCACGTCTGGGCGACCGCAGCGGGGAGTAGCACATGGATCTGGGAATCGCGGGTCGTCGCGCCATCCTCCTGGGATCGAGTCGCGGTCTGGGACGCGCCTGTGCCGAAAGCATTGCGCGCGAGGGTGTTCACGTCGTTCTCAACGGCCGCAACGCGGCCGACGTCGAATCCGCCGTCGCGTCGCTGCGCGCGACCCGGGACGTGGACGTGCGCGGGGTCGTCGGGGATTCGACGACCCGCGAGGTGCACGACGCGTTGCTCGAGGCGTGCCCGGAACCCGACATTGTCTTGCTCAACGGGGAAGGGCCGTCCCCGGCGCCCTTCTCCCACCTCGAGGAG
>JAPOLW010000317.1 GCA_029976905.1 bacterium
CCCACTCTTTCTCGTCACACACAGCTGAAGAACCTGTCACTCCTCCCCACATGCGGCACGAAGTTCTTTGCATACGACTCGGAATGGAAGCAGCTCTACTCGGAGGACTTCTCCGATGACGAAAAGGCGGAGATCGTCCGTTCTCTCGAGCGAGCGGTGGAGCTGTCGGCCTTCGAGATCGAAAGGACCTGGGGAGAGCAGATCGAAGATCGGGGAAGCCAGATCACGTTCTCCGCATTGGGGCAGCTGGCCCCCCTCGAGGAGAAGAAGAAGTGGGACCCCGGATTCATCAAGCGAACGAAGATGAAGGCACTCCTGGAGGACCTCGTCCCCAATGTTTCCGTGCGCCTGGGCGGAACGACATCCATCGACATCACCAAGCCCGGCATCGACAAGGCGTATGGGATCGGAAAACTCCGTGAGATCCTCAACATCTCCATTGGGGAGATGGTCTTCATCGGCGATGCCTTGTTCCCTGGGGGAAACGACTACCCGGCCAAGGAAGCAGGCGTCGAGTCCATCCAGGTCAGAGACCCGGACGAGTCAAAGCGGGTCATCGAAGCGATTCTTGCGTGCTTGCGCCCGGAACGACGCGACACGCCTTCACCGACGTAAAACATAGAAAAAATGCTGAACTCGTACCGTCGACGGCTTGTGACTTCGATGGGCGACGGCTACTCTTGGAATTGAGTTCGTCTTGAGCCCCTGAGCGCGATTCTTCCCGGCCACTTTGGTCGGCCACGCGTGCTCGCCCCGGACTCCACTGGGAGAACGGCATGAGGGACGGGTGAAGGCGGCGCCCACCGGACCTCAGCTGGGCCGTGAGCTGCAAACTTGTGAACTCATCAATGCCCTCGTGTCTCACGAGGGCGAGGAGAATCTGTCGTGTCCGAGGTTCCAATGACGCATCTCGCCCCGCAATCCGCGTGGGCGAACACTGTGAGTAGCATCGACGATCCAACGATTGGATTCGTCATCTTGATCGGCGCGATGCTTCTCTGCGCGCTCCTCTTGCTCGGGAGGCGGCCCCGCCTCGCGGCCAAACACGGTTGGACGCCGGGCGGTCCATCCAAGGTGGCGCCTGCGACCCGGGCCCGGCCCCACCGATGACCGCCTCGACCTACGAACGCCTCTCCGCTCTCGATCATTCCTTTCTACTTGCAGAGACGTCCTCCCTCCACATGCACGTGGCGGGGGTCCAGATCTTCGAAGCGGGGCCGCTGAAGACCAGCGGCGGAGGGGTCGACTTCGACGCCTTCAAGCGTCGCGTCGCGGCACTTCTGCATCTGGCGCCGCGCTGTCGGCAGCGACTCGACTGGACGCCCATCGAGCATCACCCGATCTGGATCGACGACCGTAGGTTCGCGATAGACGAGCACGTTCTGCTCACCAGGCTGCCACGGCCCGGGACCGACGAGCAACTCAAGGAGTTCTCTGCCGAGATCCTCGAACACCAGCTGGATCGGTCGCGGCCCTTGTGGGAGATGTGGGTCGTCGAGGGGCTCCCTGGCGATCGGTTCGCCGTCGTGAGCAAGTTCCATCATTGCATGATCGATGGAGCTCTCGGCGCGGACCTTCTGAGCATCCTGTTCTCGCCCAGCCCCGAAGTGAGTGCGGACGTGCCGGAGCCCTACCATCCTCGGCCGTCTCCTCATGCATGGGAGCTATCGCGCGACTCCTGGCAGCGCTGGGTAGACATGCCGGGAAATCTCTTTCGCGCGGCGCGACAGTTCAGCCGCGACACCGCGACCCCCTGGGCCGACCTCGCAGCCGGCGCCGGGGCGGTCGGCTCCCTGATGGGCTGGGCTCTCAGGCCGGCATCGGGTTCTCCCCTCAACGGAACCGTCGACGCTCGGCGTCGCATCGACTGGACTTTCACTCCCCTCGACGACGTGCGCGCTGTGGGAAGGGCCGCCGGCTGTAGCCTCAACGACGTCGTGCTGGCGACGGTCGCCGGCGCCGTACGCCGGTTCCTGATCGATCGCGGGACGTCCGCGGACATCGAGTTCCGGATCGCAGCGCCGGTCAACACTCGGCGTTCCGGGGAGGAGAAGCTGCCGGGGAACCATGTATCTACCTGGATCGTGGGTCTGCCTACGGGGGAGGAGGACCCGAGTCGCCGTGTGGCAGCGATTGCCGAGGTGACCCGAGAGCTCAAACGACGGCGAGGCGGGCTCGGGATGGAGTGGCTCACCGCCGCAGCCGAGTGGGCCCCGGCTGCAGTGCTCTCCCTCGGCGTGCGCCTGGCCTCCGGGCCGATCAACATGGTCGTCACGAACGTACCGGGCCCATCTTTCCCGCTTTACATGCTGGGTGCGCGCCTCGAGGCGCTCTACCCGGTCGTGCCCCTCCTCCAGGAGAGCGCACTCGGCATCGCCCTCCTCAGCTACGACGGAACGCTCTGCTGGGGCTTCAACGCCGGGCATGATCTCCTACCCGACCTCGGGAGCTTCGTCGCCGACATTGACGCATCCTTCGCAGAACTCGCCGGGGCCTTCGGCGTACACACCGATGTCGCACCGAGCCCACCACCGGCGGCCTCGAAACCGCATCGATCTTCCCCCGGTGGGGCGGCGGAATCGCTCCTCCTCTCTCCGTGAGGACCAAGTGACCATGGGAACCCTTCGCAAGATCGCGATGCTCGGCAATCACCTCCCGCGCGAGTGCGGCATCGCCACGTTCACGACCGATCTGAGCGACGCCGTCGCGACCGAGGCGCCCCAGGCCGACTGCTTCGTGCTGGCGATGAACGATGCCGGCCGGAGACATCCTTATCCGGCGAGAGTGCGCTTCGAGATCGCCGAAGCAGACCTTGCGGCGTACCGCCGTGCAGCGGACTTCCTGAATGTCAACGCCGTCGATGCGGTGTGCGTCCAACACGAGTACGGCATCTTCGGTGGTAAGGCCGGCCGCTACCTTCTGGCGCTGCTCAGTGAGCTGCGCATGCCCGTCGTGACCACCCTGCATACGATTCTTGGCGAGCCCACTCGTCTGCAGCGGGACGTCATGGCCGAGCTCACTCGGATGTCGGAGAGGCTCGTCACGATGACCCCGCACGGCGCATCCGTCCTCCGCGACGTCCACCAGGTGCCGAGCGACAAGATCGATGTCATCCCCCACGGAATCCCCGACGTGCCCTTCCCGAGCCAGAACAAGGACCGGCTTGGAGTCGAAGGCAGGTCGGTGCTCCTCACCTTCGGGCTGCTCTCGCCCGACAAGGGGATCGAGTACGTCATAGACGCGTTGCCCGCCGTTCTCGCGCGTTATCCTGACACCGTCTACATCGTCCTCGGAGCCACTCACCCGCAGGTCAGAGAGCAGCACGGCGAGACGTATCGGTTGAGCCTCGAACATCGTGCGCGACGGTTGGGCGTGGATTCGAGCGTGGTGTTCCATGACCGCTTTGTGAGTCAGCCCGAGCTCATAGAGTTTCTCTCTGCCGCAGACGTCTACGTCACCTCGTCACTCAATCCCGCGCAGAGCACGTCGGGGACGCTGGCCTACGCGGTCGGGGCCGGCAAAGCAGTCATCTCCACGCCATACCTCTATGCACGTGAGCTTCTCGCCGATGGATGCGGCATCCTGGTGCCGTGGCGAGACCCGGACGCCATCGCCACGGAACTCCTCGATCTGCTCGGCAACGACGCTCGACGGAACGATCTGCGCGAACGCGCGGCAGCGAAAGGGCGCACCATGGCCTGGCCCGCGGTGGCGCGCTCCTACGTTCGAACCTTCGAGCGTGCGCAGGCCGACCATACGAAGCAGCTTCGGACCGTCTTTCGGGCGAAGACCCTCGCCATGCGGCCGGCGGAGCTTCCAGAGGTCAACCTCGCGCATCTCCGTCTCTTGACTGATCATACCGGCGTCATGCAGCACAGCGAGTTCAGCATTCCACGCTACGAGGACGGCTACTGCCTGGACGACAACGCGCGTGCACTTCTTCTGATGGCCCTCGTCGAGGATGGCGAGGCGAAGGACGTAGGCGAGATTCGCGCGCTCGCCTCTCGATACCTGGCCTTCGTCCGCTATGCGTTCAACACCGAGCGCGAATGCTTCAGGAACTTCATGTCCTACGACCGCCGCTGGCTCGAGGAGTGCGGGTCGGAGGACAGTCACGGGCGCGCGATATGGGCTCTGGGGAGCGTCGTCGGCCGCTCGGGCGACCCGGGAAGGCAGAGCCTCGCGGGCGATCTCCTCCACGCCGCGCTGCCGCCCATGTTCGGCTTCACGAGTCCCCGTGCATGGGCCTTCGGGCTGCTGGGCATCGACGAGTATGTCCGTGCGTTCGGCGGCGACAGCAAAGTCCAAACAGTGCAGGCGACTCTTGCAAAGAGACTCTACAGCTTGCTTCAGCAGAACAGCCGGCGCGACTGGCCGTGGTTCGAGGATCGACTCACCTACTCCAATGCGCGACTTCCCCAGGCGCTCATCGCTTCGGGGCGGTGGCTGGACCACCCGGAGACGGTGGCCGACGGGCTTCGCTCACTGGAGTGGCTTCTGTCGGTTCAGTGCTCGGAAGACGGGTATTTTGCGCCCATCGGCTCCGATGGTTTCTATGTGAGAGGCGGCCACAAGGCGCTCTTCGACCAGCAGCCGGTGGAAGCTTGTGGGACCATCGCGGCGTGTCTCGAAGCAGAGCGTCAGACTGCGAACGCGGATTGGCGAGACCACGCACGCCGGGCCTTTGATTGGTTCCTCGGGCAAAACGTCTCGCAAGTGTCTCTGTACGATTCGACGACGGGGGGCTGCCGCGACGGCCTGCACGCAGATCGCGCCAACGAGAACCAGGGCGCCGAGTCGACGCGCGCCTTTCTGCTCTCGCTCTCGGAAATGCGCCTCGCAGACCGTGCGAGCGCAGCGTCATCGGCCACTGCGGGATATACGACATGACATTGTCGGGGCAGGCTTACGAGACGCTCCTCCAGCGCCACCCGAGCAACCCGATTCTCACGGCAGCGGACTGGCCGTATCCCGCCCACACCGTTTTCAATCCCGGAGCGGTCCGACTGCGGGACGGCACCACCGTTCTACTTTGCAGAGTCGAAGATCGGCGCGGGCACTCGCACCTCTGTGCGGCGCGTTCGGCCAACGGCATCGATGGATGGGTCATCGATGCGCAGCCGACGCTTCAGGCCGCCCCAGAGAGCCATCCAGAGGAACTGTGGGGAATCGAGGACCCACGCATCACCTTCGTCGAGGAACTCGACCGCTACGTGGTCGCATACACCGCCTTCGGGAAGGCTGGCCCAGGTGTAGC
>JAPOLW010000318.1 GCA_029976905.1 bacterium
GTTGGGACGCCACGGCATTCCCCAGGGCGAGGCCCTGGACTGGTACCGGTCGTCGCGCGAGGTCTTCAATTTGTCCCACCTCGAGCCCGGCCGGGACCTCACCCTGAGCTTCGACGATCACGGTGAGCTTGCCGGCCTGGAGTACGAGATCGACCAGGTCACCCTTTTCCTCGCCGAGCGTCGCGCCAGCGGAGACGTGGTGGCACGCAAGGGGGAAGTCCCTTCGCTCAGCGAGGTCCGGGGTGTGGCCGGAAAGATTCGCTCGAGCATCACCGCGGACAGTCTCGCGGCGGGGGTGCCTCGGCGGGTCGTGCAGCAGATGGCCTCGATCTTCGGGAACAAGCTGAACTTCAAGCATCTGCGCAAAGGCGATGCCTTCCGTATCCTCTACGAGGTCAAGGTGACCGAGGATGGCGAGGAACTCGCCAGTCGGAGCCAGATCATCGCGGCCGAGGTGGACACCGCGGGCAAGGCGCATACGGCGTTGCGGGCGCGCGGACCCGACGGTGCGAAGACCTACGTCGATCTCGAGGGGATCTCGCTCGAGCCCAAACGCGCCGACCGACTTGGATCCCCGGTCGATTACACGCGCATCAGTTCGCGCTTCAGCCGCTCCCGTTTGCACCCCAAGACCCGCCGCCGGCGGCCGCATCTGGGCGTCGACTTCGCAGCCCCGCACGGCACGCCAGTCCGGGCCGTTGCCGATGGCCAGGTGGAGTTCGCCAAGTGGCATGGAGGCATGGGGCGGACGATCCGCATCGATCACGGACGCGCCCTGCGCTACGACTCCCTCTACGGCCATCTGACCCGCTTTGCGCGCGGGTTACGGGCCGGCTCGCGGGTGCGACGCGGCGAGGTCATCGGCTACGTGGGCAGCACCGGTCTGGCGACGGGGCCGCATCTGCACTTCTCGCTTCTCGAAGGAAAGCAGTACGTCGACCCACTCAAGGAGCTGAAGGAAGTTCGTTACCGGAAGCCCCTGCGGGTGTCGGGAGATGAGTTCGAGAAGTACAAGGAGCGCATGGTCTCGGCGCTCGATGCGCTCGATCACGACGGCCCGGTGCGGCACACCCGTCTCGCCGACGCCTTCGACCTCTGACCCCGGCCGTGCTTGGCCATGGCGCTCCCGTCCGCTAGGAGCGCGGGGTGAGCCGCCGCATGGACGCCGGGCGCGAATGGGAGCCGATCCTCCGGGAGTTGGAAGAGCGGCGTGCCGCGTCCCGTCGGATGGGGGGCGCGCAACGGGTCGATCGGCTGATGACCCAGCGCGGCAAACTCGATGCGCGCCGGCGCATCGAACTTCTCTTCGACCCGGGAACGTTCGTCGAGATCGGTGCTCTGGCGGGAGGACCGGACGTGCCCGCCGATGCCCTGGTCGCCGGGATGGGTCGCATCCACGGCCGGCCGGCGCTGGCCGGCGCCGAGGACTTTACCGTGCTCGGCGGCTCGATCGGGAATGCCTCGATGGCCAAACGCCATCGGATCTGCGAATTGGCCGGGCGGGAGAAAGTCCCTCTGATCTTCCTGCTCGACGGCGCCGGTCACCGCCTGACCGAGACCGAACCCCCCGGCCGGTCGCCCAACGACCTCCTGAAGTTGGCCGAACTCTCCGGGCGGATTCCTCTGCTTTGTCTCGTCCTCGGTGCCTCGGCCGGGCACGGCGCCCTGACCGCACCCCTGTCGGACTTCACGATCATGACGCAATCGTCCTCCCTCTTCACGGCGGGCCCTCCGTTGGTGAAGGCGGGTACGGGAGAGGATGTGACCAAGGAGGCGCTCGGTGGTCCGGACGTGGCCGTCGATCGGGCCGGTGTCGCCCACAACGTCGTCGCCGACGACGCTGCGGCGATCGCAATGGCGCGGCGCTACCTGGAGTACGTCCCCTCGCACGCGCGAGGCGTGCAGCGCCGCCGGGAGGGCTCCGATGTCGGGCCGCGGCTTTTGGACGCCATCCTCGACCACATCCCCCCCAATCCGCGGCGTGTCTATGCGATGCGTCCGGTGTTGGAGTGGTTGGTCGACGACGGGAGTCTCTTCGAGGTCCAGCCCCGGTACGGCGCTTCGTTGATCACCGCGCTGGCCTTCATCGGGGGTCGTGCCGTGGCGATCGTGGCCAACGATCCCTCGGTGCGCTCGGGGGCGGTGGATGGCGCGGCGGCAATCAAAGCAGCCGATTTCATCGACAAGCTCGGAGCCTTTGGGCTGCCCTTCGTGTTTCTCGCCGACAATCCCGGCGTCATGGCCGGTACCGCGGCCGAGCGGTCGGGAATCCTGCGCTGGGCCGGCAAGATGTATCAGGCACAGCGCCGCCTGCGGTCCCCGAAGATCCACGTCACACTGCGCAAGGGGTTTGGGTTTGGGACGTCGATCATGGCCCAGAATCCCTTCGACGAGCAGACGGTGACGTATGCCTTTCCGACGGTCACACTGGGGGCGATGCCCGCCGAAAGCGGCAGTCGTGCGGCGGGCCTGGACGACGCCGAGAGGGAGCGTCTGATGCGGGAGCAGTCCTCGGTTGCCTGGAAGCTCGCGGCGCGTCTGGGCTACGACGACATCATCGACCCCCGCGAGTTGCGCAACGCCATCGTGTCCGGACTCCTCCTGCTCGAGAACCGTCTGGATGATCCCGGCGACCGCTAGGAGAAGCCGGACCTTCGTCGGCGCGTCACGCCCCCGGGTCCGGCCCGGGCGGGCTGCGCCCGCCGGTGGCCTGGCTCCCCTCGTTCTGGGTGCCTGGGTGCTCCTGCAGCCACCGGTCGCCGACGATGGGGTCGTCCTTCCGGGCGCCCCTCTCGGGCAGTGGGTCGTCGCCGGTCGCTTCGCCGACGGTCCGGCCTGCGAAGCCCAACGCCGAGCCCACCTGGCCGCTCTCGCCTACGCGGAGGATACCTCGGGTGAGGGCGGCCCCGGAGCGACCGTCATCACGGCCAGTCGCTGCATCGCTCTGGAACGACTGAAGGAACTCCTGGGGGCCAAGCCCTCCTGAGTGCGCCCGCCGCCGGGGTTTTCGCGGAGGCGCGGACTCCAGGCCGACGCGAGACGCTGCGGGGGACTCTGGTTCTTCCCGCGGGTTCAGACGTTTGGAGTAACGCGACTCGCTCCGAAACCCTGAGCACTGCGCGGCGCCTCGAGGTCGAGTGGGCTCCGGAGCCCCGCTGGAGCGGCGCAGAGGCTGGGGATGGCGTGGACCGCCTGCATGGCGGTGACTACGTCGGCGGAGTGGACGTGCTCTTCGATCGTCGCGTCCCTGCGTTCGAAGCTCGCCAGGGTGATCAGGTGCGTGCGAAGCGACGGATCTCCTTCGAGGGTGATCGTCCACCCATCCCGGGGCCGGGGCCACGCTTCGGGATAGTCCGGGCCGAGCGTCCACAATGCCTCGATTTCGATCCGAGTCCTTCCGGCGGCCTGGCCGCGCCAGCGGTAGCGTTGTCCGCAGACGGTTCCGGCGGCGATCCGGCCGGCGGCGACCTCGATGTCGGCCGGGGCGGTGACGAGGGTCTGCTCCGCGCTCACTTCGTCGAGGTTCGCGTCGAGGCCGGCGCCCAGCAGGTGGATCTGTTGCTGGAAGAGGTCGCTGTTGAAGCGTGCGAAGGGATTGGCCTCCAGCGTGGCCTCCTGGGGAGGGCGGCCGAAGCGCATGTTCTCGAAGGTGATCCGCGGGCTGTCATAGAAGTCCCAGTTGGCCCGCTCCTGGATGGTCAGACGCTCCAGGCGCCGGATGGCTCCCGAGAGGGTCAAGGGCAGCACCATGCCGACGAGGCCCGGGTGGATTCCCATGCCACAGACCGAACTCCTCCCCTCCCGGCACGCCTGCTCGACCCGGGCGCGGTCCTCGTCCGCGAGGGCCTGCGCGTAGAACAGGAAGGGTGTCGCCACGAGGTTCTTGCCCGACGCGAGAACGCGGCACACGTCGTCGAGGTCGACGTTGCGTGGCATGTAGCAGACACAGTCCGCCTCGGTGGCGAGGATCTCCTCGACGTCGCGGGTCGCGCGCACGCCGACCGGGGCGCGGCCTACCAGCACGCCGGCGTCCTGCCCGTCTTTGTCCTCTCCGTAGACGCGGATCCCAGCGAGCTCGAGTGCAGGGTCGTCGAGGATCGCTCGCAGCGCCTCGCGTCCGACGTTTCCCGTCCCCCACTGGATGACGCGGTACATCGGACCCCCTATTCGCTCAGCGGGTTGTAGACGAGGCCGGAGAGCACTTTGGGATAGAAGTAGGTGGACTTCTGCGGCATGGTGAGCGCGGCCCGCGAGATGTCGAGTACGTCGGAGACGTTCGGCGGTGGCAGAAGGACGGCGAGTTCGGTCTCCCCGGATTCGACCGCCGCCAGGGTCTCCTCCTCGTCGTGCGTGTAGCGGAAGCGATCCGGTGCGACGCCTTCGAGGACGACCTCGTGTAGGAAGGTCACGTCGAGGACCGCCAGCTCGCTCGGGCGCGCAGCGAGTCGGGCGCGCGCGCCGTCTCCGGGCTCGAGAAGAAGGCCACCCGGCACGCCGTGGCGCACGATGCCGACCCGGGGGATGCGCTCACCGGGAGATCCGGCTTCGAGGGCTTTCCAGAGCTGACGGGTGTCGTCGAAGGGGGTCATCGCACACGTTTTCCCCCACGTCTCGACGAGGTCGGCGTGCGGGGCGGGGTCGGCGAGCAGGCGATGGGTCGGCAGCACGACCAGGCCCGGGTCTCGCGTCGAACAGAGGTGGGTCAGCACGAAGTCGTAGGGCTGCGGGTCGGCCGGGTTCTGGTCCGCACGTCGCCGTTCGTTCCGGTAGGCCAGTGCGGTTTCGTATCGGTGGTGGCCGTCGGCGATGAAGACGGGTTCACGCGCAACCTTCGTGGCGAGTTCGGCCTGGGTCGTGGTATCGGAGATCCGCCAGACGCGCTGGGTGACCTCGGCATGGTCGGTGAATTCGACGATCTTTTCGCCGCGTGCGTGGAGCTCTGCCAATCCGAGCGGTGCGTCGATGAAGGTGAAGATGGGGCTCAGATTCATTCGGCACGCGCGGATGAGTTCCATGCGGTCGGCTTTGGGCCCTGCGAGCGTTCGCTCGTGCGGCAGAACGACGCCGTCGTCGAACTCCTCGAGGCCGAAGTCGCGCAGCATCGAGATGACGAACTCCAGGACGCGGGTGGTCTCCTCCTCGAGCTGATCCGGTGTGACGAACAGGTGCGAGTCGTCCTGCGTGAAGCCGCGCACGCGGGTGAGTCCGTGCAGGGCACCCGAG
>JAPOLW010000319.1 GCA_029976905.1 bacterium
CGCGAGACAACCCAAGGTTCGTGCCACGCTGGAGCCTCCGCGAGGCTGCGCGTGGGTCGCGCGGAGGCCATACGGCGCGGGCGGGCGCATGCGACCCGGACGGGACGCTGAGGACCGGAATGTCGAGCGTTTGGTACCCTGGCGCGATGCGTCGTGGCCAGCGGCCCGGGACGCCGGGGTGAGGGCCGTCCAATCGGGAGGGTTTGCAGCAACTTGCAGTCGTGCAGCAACGCCATGCGCGGTGCCCTGGCGAGCGCCCCCGGGCGGGCGACGCGTGCCCGGGTGGTCCGCGAAAAAAACGGAGAGAGAGGGATTCGAACCCTCGAAACGGGGTAAACCGTTTACGCCCTTAGCAGGGGCGCGCCTTCGACCACTCGGCCATCTCTCCGCGCGAAACTGCCTCCTGCTCCCCGATAGATACCTACTTGTCCCCTCTCGCCGCAAGACGTCCCGGACCGTGGGAGGTTTTCCCGCACGACTGGACACGTGCCCTCGGCACGGCTACCTACAGGGTCGCCGCGGGCGCCCTTAGCTCAGCTGGATAGAGCGTCTGACTACGGATCAGAAGGCCGGGAGTTCGAATCTCTCAGGGCGCGTTTCGAAACCCCCCGGGTCACCCGGGGGGTTTTTTGTTTTTTCGGGGGTCGGGCCGTGGCGCCGCGAAACCGCGGGGGCCCCCCTGTGTCCTTTTGTCCTCCCCGATCCCCGCCGGGGGACTCCTGCCCACTTGCGAACTCCGGGCTGGGCCGGGCGCCGCTCGGGCTCTCGGCCCGGGAGCATTGACGGGAAGGGATGCCGTGCCTGGTCCCAGGCTCCCCTACGGGAGGACGGCACCGGGTGGGATGCCAAGCCGTCTCTGCGCGAGGACGGCACCGGGTGCGATGCCAAGCCGTCTCTGCGCGAGAACGGCACCGGGCGCGATGCCAAGCCGTCTCTGCGCGAGAACGGCGCGGAGTGCGATGCCATGCCTTTGGTTCATCGGGGTGGACCGGCGCCGTTTCCTGGTTTTGCGAAGTCATCGATCGCGTATTCCGGCGGACGGGAATACGGCCGTTTGTCTCCGGATCGGGAAAGGACCACTGCGAAAGGAATTCGTCGATGCATCGACGGTGGCCGAGACTTTGCAAAGCGGAAAGCCCGTCTGGAACACACGGTCAAGCAAGCGCTGGCTGACAGAAATCCATCATGACGCCAAGGGCGCCCCGGAACGTCGCTGGCGTGCTCGAGGTCATCGAGCCAGCCAATCTGCTTCCCCCCGCGAAAAGCAGACCTCATCTGCCGGAGAAGGGCTCCTTTGGTGTGGAGGGGGTCGCAGCCGAGGCGTGGACGGCCTTGGGACCAAATACGGAGGAGACACAGTTGAAGGAGAAGACCCGGACGATTCTGCTTGCGCTTACGGCGGTCGCTCTCGCCACGAGCGCAAGTGCAGATCAACTCAACATGAGCGCCCGCGAGGCGATGGATGTGCTGCTCGACGGCGGAGACGAAGGGCTGCATCGGGTGCTCGCGCAAACGGTCGGCGCCGCTGGCTTCCTGTCGGACCCGGCGTGTTTCGGCGCCGATCCGGCGTGCGAGTGTCATCGGAACGTGACGAAGTCGGATCACTGGGCACACGGCGTATTCATCGATGAACTGGCGGCCGTCCTCGCGGATTCGAGTGTGAATTTCCCGAACCGCCGATTATCGCAGGTCACCTCGATCGCGGCCCTTCGTGCCTGCGAACAGCCCTAGGCGGTGCGCGGCCGGCCCGGCTCCGCTTGTCGGAAGCATCCGACAAGCGGCCGCGGATCCCTGCGGGCGGCGACCACCCCCGGTCCTTCCGGCTCCCGCAGGGAGTGCTGGAGGCGAGGGAAGGAGGCGGCGCATGGGTCCGTGATTCGAGGGCGTCGACCACGCGTGTTGCCGATGCGGTACGACGCTCGTGTCACGCAGGGCCGGGGTGACGTTCCGGTCGCCACGGTTTCGTACGCCGACCGAAGGCGGGACACTTCTTGCGCGGGATCTCGGAATCGGCAACATTCGAGACCGAGATGCTGCGACGCCCCGACATTCCCGACGTCCGAGCCGTTGCAGGCCCAGGCCAGCCTTTGCGACGGGGGCCGAACTCCGGCCGCTGGCGTGCCTAGCGGAGCGGTGCGTGCGATCCCTGGTCATTCCCGTCTATCGGAACGAGGAATCCCTGCCGGAGCTGCTCACGGCCATCGAGGGCCTGGATTCTTCGCTCGGTGGCGACTTCGAGGCGGTCTTCGTCGTCGACGGGAGTCCGGATCGTTGCCACGCGATTCTTCGCGAGGCACTTCCGAAGGCCTCCTTTCCTTCGCAGCTCCTGCTTCTGTCGCGTAACTTCGGTTCGTTTGCGGCGATCCGGAGCGGCCTTGCTGCTGCGTCCGGCCCGTACTTCGCCGTCATGGCGGCTGATCTGCAGGAACCTCCGGCGTTGGTGTGCGAGTTCTTCCGGGTGCTCGACGAGGAACCGGTGGACGTGGTTCTGGGCACGCGCGCGAGCCGGGACGATCCACCGATGACGCGATGGTCCGCGAGCCTCTTCTGGGCCGCGTACCGCCGCTTCGTACAGCCGGAGATGCCTCCTGGCGGCATCGACGTCTTTGGGTGCAATCTCACCGTACGCGATCGCATCCTCTCCTTGCGCGAGGCCAATAGCACGCTCGTTGGACTCCTCTTGTGGCTTGGCTTCCGACGCAAGGAGATTCCCTACGACCGGCAGGCGCGGGCGCACGGCACCAGCGCCTGGACGTGGTCGCGGAAGTTTCGCTATCTCGCCGACAGTGCCTTCGCCTTTTCCGACCTACCCGTGCGGCTGTTGCTCGCGGTTGGCGCCCTGGGGCTGCTGATGTCGTCGGTTTTTTCGACGATCGTCCTGTTCGCCCGATTGGCCGGCCTGATTCCGGTACCCGGCTACGCCGCGACCATCCTGGTCGTGACCTTCTTCGCAGCGCTGAACATGCTCGGGCTGGGAATCATCGGAAGCTATGCCTGGCGAGCCTTCGAGAACACCAAAGGGCGCCCAGCGGCGCTCGTGATGGACCATCTCCGACACGGCGGCGCTTCGGCGGGGCCCCGGGAGGTCTGAAGCGTGGCTGCGCCCTTCCTTCATCCACAGGCCATCGTCGAGACCCCGGACATCGGAACGGATACGCGGATCTGGGCTTTCGCCTACGTGCTCGCCGGCGCGCGCCTGGGTCGCGACTGCAGCGTCTGCAGCCACGTCTTCATCGAGGGCGACGTCGTGGTGGGCGATCGCGTGACGATCAAGAGCGGGGTGCAGCTCTGGGACGGAGTACGCCTGGGCGACGATGTCTGCGTGGGCCCCAACGTCACCTTCACCAACGATCTATTCCCGCGCAGCAAGGCCCCCCCCGACGAATTCACCCCGACCACCGTGGAGGACGGTGCCTCGATCGGTGCCAACGCAACGATCCTCGCCGGCGTGACGATCGGACGTGGGGCCATGGTCGGGGCCGGAGCCGTCGTGACGCGTTCGGTGCCTCCCCACGCGGTGGTCACCGGAAATCCGGCACGGATTGTTCGCTACCTGGCATCGGAGCGCACGGGCGGCACGACGGAGGCGCGCGCGCATCCGGCGGGGACCGGAGTCGTCGAGAGTCTGGTCCCGGGAGTGCGGCTTCATCACCTGGCCCTGCGCCGGGATCTGCGCGGAAGCCTCGTCGCGGCGGAGTTCGGAGAACATCTTCCGTTCCAGCCGGTGCGCTCGTTCGTGGTCTTCGATGTCCCAGGCGCGCGGATTCGAGGGGAGCATGCGCACCGTATCTGCCATCAGTTTCTGATCGTGGTCGCCGGCGCGTGCTCCATCTCGGTGGACGACGGACACGCGCGCGACGAGTTCCGCCTGGACTCGCCCTCCATGGCTTTGCACATACCGCCGATGGTCTGGGCGAGCCAGTTTCGCCACAGCGACGACGCCGTGCTTCTGGTCTTTGCCTCCCACGCCTACGATCCCGGGGATTACATCCGGGACTACGCGGACTTCCTCGCCGAAGCCCTCCCCACCAGCGTATGAACGCAATCGCCGCTACCGATCTCCGTGCGCCTGCGGCCCCACTCCGGCCCCTTTGCCGTACGATGGCCACGGGACGCGGATCCCTGGATTCGTCTGGCCGCGCGGCGTGCAGTAGAGCCTTGTCCCGCGATTGGGGTGCGGCGAACGCCGCGAAACCGCCGAGGGCCCGGTATGACCCCAGGAGGACCGGGGGCAGCACAGCGATCCGTTTGATCTCAGAAAGTGGAGCGCCGGGGGACGGTGCGCGGCGATGGGCCTGGTGGTCTCGACCAAAGGCACACGGGAGCGCCGGAGCGTCATCGTGCTGAGGATCAACGATCTGGAGCGGCACAACGCGCCCCTTCAGGCCGACCTGGAACGCGCCGTGTCGGAGGTTCTGCAAAGCGGTTGGTTTGCCCTCGGCCGGCAGGTCTTGGCATTCGAGGAGGCCTTCGCCGACGTTTGTGACTCGCGGCACGCCGTCGGGGTTGCGAGCGGGACCGACGCGCTCACGCTGGCGCTTCTGGCCCTGGGCGTCGGCCCCGGCGACGAGGTCGTCACCGCAGCCAATGCCGGCATGTACTCCACGACCGCCATCGTTGCGGTGGGAGCCGTGCCCGTCTTTGCGGACGTCGCTGCCGAGTCTCTTACGATCGATCCGGAGTCCCTCTCCTCCAGGATTGGGGCTCGCACGAAAGCGATCATCGCAACCCATCTCTACGGGCGGGTTGCTCCGCTGCACTCCATTCTCGACGCCGCCAGGGGTATTCCGGTCGTCGAGGATTGTGCGCAGAGCCATGGCGCAAGCATGGACCATCGATCCGTCGGAAGTATCGGGACCCTGGGCTGCTTTAGCTTCTACCCGACCAAGAACCTGGGGGCGTGTGGTGACGCCGGGCTGGTGACCACGTCCGACGACGACCTGGCAGACCGGTTGCGATGCCTTCGACAATACGGGTGGTCGGAGAAATACCAGGCAACGCAGCCCTTGGGACGCAACAGTCGGCTCGACGAACTCCAGGCCGCAATCTTGCGGGAGAAGCTGCCGCATCTGGCGGATTGGAATGCTCGCCGGATCGCCATCGCGAGAGCCTACGGCTCGCGCATCCAGAATGATGCCATCCGACTGCCCCCCGTGAGGGAGGGAGACGT
>JAPOLW010000031.1 GCA_029976905.1 bacterium
CATTGCACCGCAGGTCGACACCGATCCCATCGTAACCGGTACTCCCACCGGGTCTCCCACCGGGTCTCCCACCGGCTCTCCCACCGGATCTCCCACCCCGTGGTCTGTGCCTCGTGTGCCGAGGAATTCGATTCCGGGGGCACCGACGCCGGTTCCTTGCAGGCCTATGCGCGCCTCGACGTGGGATTCACCGATCGCGGACTTCAGGTCTGGTGTCGGCGACACCGGGTGAACGTGGTGCACGTCGACTTTGCCGGACATCGTCTCGAGGCCGACTTCCGCTGTCTCGAGCCAAAAACCTGAAGCGCGGGGTGGTTCGCACGCCGTGGTCGGAGGCCACCCGATGGAGCGTCCCACCTTCAGCGGAACGCCGGGAGAACCTCTTCTCCGAGCAGACGAGTCGCTCGGAGGTCCTCCACGCGACCCACCATGCCAATGAAGCCCGTGATGCCGATCTCCTGCAGGGCATGCATCTGGTCGATGATGGCCCCGGGTGTTCCGGCCAGAGCGCGTCGCGCCATCGTCTCGGGAGGAGTCTTCCACGCACGCGCCAATCGCTCCAGGCGGTCCCGTGCGCGACTCGCATCGCGGTCGATGACGACGTTCCCGAACCAGGTGCGTTCGATGGCATCGAAGGACGTCCCTTCCGTCTCACAATGGCGACGCAGGACGTCGACCTTGCGCCCGAGTTCTTCGCGGTCGCCCGGGCAGTTCCATAGCTGCGCGTGGCGGGCGACGAGTCGCAGGAGGATCTTTTCTCCTCCCCCGCCGATCAGAATCGGTGGATGGGGTCGCTGCACCGGCCGGGGCTCGGCCGACGCCTCTTCCAGGGAATAATGCCGACCTTCGAACGAGGGCCGGTCCGTGGTCCAGAGCAGTTTCTGGAGTCGAATCCCTTCGTCGAGTTGGTCCAGCCGGGTGCGCACGTCCGGGAAGGTGTAGCCGTATCCGCGGTACTCCGCTTCGAACCAGCCGGCTCCGACGCCGTGGAGGAAACGGCCTCCCGAGATCTGGTCGACCGTCGCGCCCATCTTCGCCACCAGAGCCGGGTTGCGGTACGAGTTGCAGCTGACCAGGAGGCCCATCCGGATCCGGCGGGTCACGCGGGCGAGCGCGGCGAGCAGCATCCAGCCGTCCATCTGGCTCTCCGAACGCGGTCGCACGACCGAATAGAAATGGTCGTCGAGCCACACGGAATCGAAGCCCAGGCCGTCCGCTGCCGCCCAGTGGTCGGCAAGCGCTTCGAAGGTCGTCCCCTCCTGGGGCGTCTGGATTCCGAAGTGCACGGCGGTTCTGGTCACGCTCTTTGCGACGCGGGCGTTTCGGGCGCCGGGGTGAACTCGAAGCCCGGGTAGTCGTTTTCGGCGACGTCGGCGATGCGCTGGTAGTAGATCGAGCCACCCAGATAGACCGAGAAGTAGCGCGGCTTGCCGGGGACGTTCGCACCGGTCCACCACGAATCGGTGCGCGGGAAGAGAGTCACACCCGCGAGCGCGGCGACTTCGTCGTCCCAGGCCTTCTCGCTTTCCTCCGAGGGCTCGACGGCGCCGAGGTTTCGTTCGAGAAGGCGGCGCAGCAGATTGCCCACCCAGCCCATCTGGCGTTCGGCACCCAGCGGCATGTTGTAGAAGACGCCAGGCGATCCGGGTCCGTGGATCATGAAGAGGTTGGGGAAGCCATGGATCGTCAGACCCAGGTAGTTGTGGAACCGATCGGTCCAACGGTCCGCCAGGCGGATCCCGTTGCGCCCCTGGGGATTGAGACGGAGCATCGAACCGCTGATGGCATCGTATCCGGTCGCAAGCACGAGCATGTCGATCGGATGATCTCCCGACCGGGTTACCACGCTCGTCTCCGTGAAGTGCTCGATGGGGTCTTCGCGCAGATCGATCAGGGAGACGTTGTCCCGGTTGTAGGCCTCGAAGTAGCCATTTTCGAGGATCGGACGCTTGGTCATCACGAAGTGATCCGGCAGCAGCTTCCGGGCGGTCTCGGGGTCGTGCACGATCTGCCGGATCTTGGCACGCACGAAGTCGGCGAGGGATTGGTTGGCTTCTTCGCTGATCGCGATGTCGCTGTAGAGGTTCAGAAAGAAACCGAAGCCGCCCTTTTGCCAGAGCTTCTCGTACAACGCTTCGCGCTCTTCGGGGGTGGCGTCGAGTGCCGAGCTCGCGCGCATTTCGAAGGGGAAGCCGCCGGCATTCGCAATCATCTTCGCTTTGACCGCCTCCCAATCCCGCCTCGCCTCGGCCATGTCCTCCGGAGTGAGGAGACGGTTGCCGGCCGGAAACGCGAATTGAGCGGTACGCTGGAGCACCGTCACATGGGCCGCTTCCTTGGCGATCTCGGGCATCGCCTGGATGCCCGAGGAACCCGTGCCGATCACCGCGACACGCTTGCCCTCGAACGAAACGGGTTCGTGGGGCCAGCGACCGGTGTGATACGTCTCCCCACGAAAGTCACCGATGCCTGGAATGTCGGGCAGATTGGCGGTCGACAGGGCGCCGACAGCGCAGATCAGAAAGCGGGCAGAGGCCCGTACGCCGGTGTCGGTCTCGACGGCCCAGCGTTGCGTGTCCTCGTCGTAGCGGATGTCCCGAACCCACGTTTCGAACTCGATGTCGCGACGGAGGTCGTACCGATCGGCCACGTGCTCGATGTAGTCGAGCACGTCGGACTGTTCGGACTGGGTCTCCTTCCAATCCCACTCCTGCATCAACTCATCGGAGAACGTGTAGCAGTAGAAGGGACTGCCCGGTCCGTCCACGCGCGCGCCGGGGTAGCGGTTGTACCACCAGGTTCCGCCGACGTCGGTCGCGCCATCGTAGACCCGGACGGAAAGGCCCATTTCGCGCAGATGGTGGAGAGCGTAGAGGCCACTCACACCGGCACCGATGATCACGGCGTCGTAGGCTTCGACCGGGCCGCCGGTCGGAGAAGGATGCTTCTCTTTCGTCATCTTCCTGCTCCTGGTTGCCCTGCGCCGGGCTGGCGAGAGGACCTCGTTGGACGTGCTGCGGAATGAGGAATGGTGCCAAAATCCTAGACAAAGAGGCGCGTATCGCCAAGCCGCTGGCACCCGACCCCCGTCACGGCTGCCCGGGCGGCGTCGGCTCGTCGAGGTCGGGGGAAGGAATCCTTTCGCGGCCCCAGGTAGGGCGGGAGCTAGAAGAATAGCCCCAGCGTCGGGAAGGCGATGTCGGCAATGTCGAGAACGACCTCGCGGCTTGCCAGGCGTAGGTCGTCCTCTGCGCGGTGCAGGACGTCGCGACGTTGGCCAGCGTACAGGACGTTGGCGCTGCCGGGTCGGCTGTAGAAGAGGTGGAAGGCGCTGGTGACGTCGAGCCGGCCCTCGGCGACCCGGGTGATCTCGACATTGCCGATGATACGGCGCGTTCGAGCAGGCGGGTTCTCCGCCCAGGAGTTCGCCACATAGGCGCGCTGGACGCGCATCGCGAGGTGTGGGTAACTCTCGTCACGGATCGGAAGTCCGTTGGAGTCCACACCCTCGAGTTCGCGGTCGATGCCGATCATCTCTTCGCGGCCCTTTTGTGTGTTGTCGACCAGGGGGTTGGTGCGTGCCGGCATGACGTAGCGAATGTCGGGTGTGCACAGGCCGAGCCAGGTCTGGTAGCGACGGCCGTCGAGCAGACGTGCCTCCCGGTAGTAGAACTGCTCGACCTCGTGTTGCAGATCGGGCCGGACGTCGGCCCTGGGACGCTCCGTCATGGCTCTGCGACGGCTTCCAGGGCCGCCCGCCAGCGCTGGAAGAAGTGACGAGCGTAGAACTCGTTGGCCGTGGCGCCGACGAGGCCAGGCAGATCGGGATGGATCGCCTCTTCGCCCAGCCCGAGGCCGTAGAAGTAGGGTCGGTCGTCGGCGAAGTCGATGTTGCTGCCCTGGAATTGTTGCGTCCAGGCTTCGGCGTCTTCCTGCTCGACCATGCCGCCCGGCCCGAAGAAGGAGGTGTGGTTTCCACGCAGCACCTTCTTCACCGACTCGGGCGCGTCCCCGGGGACGACAGCCCAGGACCAGTATTCGACCTGCCCGGGCCCGCGCGGGTGACTCACCTTGAACGCCGTGTTCGACCAGAGGAAGGAGAGGTTGGGAAAAACGCCATAGGTCAGCCCCTTCATGCGTGCCCGGATGGGTCCGACGCGCTCGACGGCGCGTGCCTGCACGTCACGCAGATATTCATGGACCTCGGGTCCACCGAGGAGCGCGGCCAACCCCTCGAAACCCCAGGCGACGTTGTCGGTCGGGGTCTCCTCGGGCATCAGCCGGAAGGTGGCTCCATGGCCGGGCCCGGGCACCACGCTCACTCCGTGCTCGATGATCTCGCGGTTGGCTTCGGGAGGGATGATCGACGCGTGCAGATACGGTCCGTGGTTTACGTCTCCGAGCTGGTTCTCCATCGGCAGCTTCCAGTTCGCATCGATCCGCCACCGCTGGGGCGCGCCCACGAATTCGATGCCCTCGGGGAAGCGGTCGAAGAAGGCACCGAGATAGAACTTCATGTCGCCGAGATAGTCGTCGAGTGATTCGATCTCTTCGTCGAAACTTCCGAAGATCAAGCCATTCCACGACTCGACGCGTGGGACCTTCTTGAGCCCGAGGCGGCTCTTGTCGGGCCGATGGTTCAGGTGGCGCTCTTGTGGGATCGAGCGGAGCCGACCGGTCACGTCATAGCTCCAGTTGTGATACGGGCAGATGAAGCGGTGGGTATTGCCGTGGTCGGCGCGGCAGACGGGAAGGCCCCGGTGGCTACAGCTGTTCACGTTCGCGTGGATCTGGTCATCGGGGCCGCGGGACACGATGATCGGCGTCTCGCACATATACGCCTGAACGAAATCGCCCGCCTGTCGGATCTGCGATTCGTGGGCGAGGAAGAGCCACGACCGACCAAAGATGCCTCGCTTCTCCAGGTCATAGATCCGGGGATCGGTCCACGCGCGACGACCGATCAGGGAGGCGTCGTCGTTCACGATCTCGCGGAGCATCTGCGCCTTCACGAGGAGAGGCCCCAACGGTTGGCAACGTCGCCGGAGTGGTGGCCGGGCATGGTGTTCACGCGGACCCACCTCCCGGGGCGTCGCGAGACCGCAGGAAGTGGACCTGTTCCCACTTCGTGCGCGGCGGGTCGGCCGGCTCGCGCCCCACCTCTTCGAAGCCGAGTCGCGCCAGGACGCGCCGCGAGGCGGTATTGGGTGCGTCGACGCTGGCGCGAATCGGGTCGACGCCGTTCTCCAGGCCGAGCGCGATGATCCGACCCGCAATCTCGGTCGCGAGCCCAGCCCCCCAATGGGCCGGCAGAAGGGCGTAGAGGAGCTCGAGCCGGCCCGGCGCCGAGAATTCGAAGAAGCCGGCCACGCCGATGATCTCCGGCCGTCCGCGTCCCCGCGCCGACCAGAGTCCGACACCGCGGTCGGAGAAGAGGTCGCGGCTCTTCGCGATGACCCCGGCCGCCCATTCCCGGTCGTGTTCGATCCCGTCGCAAAGAAAGCGCCGCACGTCGGGATCGGAGAACACGTGGTGCACCTCGTCGATCTCTTCGGAGGCAACCGGGCGCAATTCCGCCCGGCGGCTGTGTACGACGCTCCGAACCATCCTTGCGCAATCGTGCCCGTTGGCTCGTCGCCGGACAAGCGCTCCCGAAGAGGCTCTCCCCCGGGCCAGCGTCAGGCCTTCTTCAGGCGACAGACGTTGTCGAACCAACACTGTCCGCCTACCAGCGGTGCGGGGTTGATCGGGAGCGCGTCGTTGATCGCGACACCGCCGCCCGGGCCGCCCCTGCTGCGGGCCCACCAGATCCGTCCCGGGACGTCGGGATCCTCCTGGCCAAGGGCTTCCGAGAGACCGACGCTGGGTCGGGGTTCCTCCCCGGCCTGTGCCCGGGCGACGGGTCCGTGCTCCCAGTGACCTCCGTGATGCGAGCAGGCGGCCACCCGGGGGTGCATTCCCTCGAGGAGTCGAACCCGGTTGCGGAAGGACCCCACCGGCTCTTCTTCACCCGACCGATAGGTTCGGCCGCGTGGTCGGCGCACGACGACATCGACTTCGTCTCCGGTCTCGACGCCGAGTCGCCTTCCGGTCTCGGGGCTGAGAAAGAGGTCGTTGGTGTGCACGATCTCGGCGTGATGCTTCCAATACGACGAGCGACCCTGGGTATGCACGTTCCATTTGAAGGTCGTGAGGATGAGTTCGTCGTCGGCGAGATCGTCGTGCCCCGGAACGGGCTGGTACACCGGGAGGGCGGCGGCATTGACGTCGTCGAGAGGAAGGCCGGTGTGTCGCGCGGCGAGGGGAAAGAGGGGTTCGTGGATCGTGATCTTCCGGCTCGGAGTGTCGAAGCCGCGTAGAACACGGTCCTCGACACGGATGCCGATGGCCGCCTTCCGGGAGTCGTCCCGGTAGACGATACTGGTCTCGGGGTCGGTCACACTCCCGCCAAGCTCGGAGGCGGGCACCTCCCGTTCGTGCAGCCCATAGTCTTTCGGCCGCTTCTCATCGTACCAGATCCCCCTTCGCTTCAACTCCTCCCACGAGATCGGCACGTTCGCGTACCAGGCGCGGTAGTAGTCCTCGAGGTCTTCGAAATCGAAGTGTGCCTCCATGCCCCCCCCGATCCGGCGCGCGAGGTCTCGCAGCATGATCTGCACGGGCCGGGCTTCCCCGAGGGGCTCGACCAGAGGTTGCCGGATACCGGTGTAGGGTACGAGGCCGTAGTTGTTGGTGCTGTGCGCGTCCCAACGCTCGAGGCTGGTCGCGTCGGGCAGGATGATGTCCGCGAGTGCCGCCTGTTCGGAGTAGCTGATGTCGATGGCGACGTGGAAGGGGATCAGCTTCTCGTCGAGGAGTACCTCACGGGCGAGGGCGGCTTCGGGGTATCCGTAGGAGGCCCCGAGGGTGTAGGACATATAGACGTCCACCTTCTGGCGGCCTTCGCGGATGTAGGGATAGACGAGTTGTCCGACCCGCATCGAATACCAATGCCAGGAGAGCGGGTATTCGCTCGGGGTCGCGAGTTCACCGAAATAGCGATTCTGCCAATCCGGGGGAAACGCGGCGACGCGCTCGCGGACCTCCGCGGGAAGGGAGGCGAACATCGGGGTGCCTGGCTTCCACGGCTCCGGCTCCGCCGGTGCTGGACCGGGTTGGTCGATGACGGGAAGTCCCTCCTGCCCGTAACGGTTCTTCCACATCCGCAGGGTGCTCAGGCAGAATCCACCCGGTTTGCCGACGTTGCCGACGAGGACGTCGAGCATCCGGATGGCGCGGTCGGCCTGGGTGCCGTTGTAGTGCTTGGCCGAACCTCGATTCGACAAGGTGCAGCATCGCGGCGCCGCGCGGGCGAACGCGATCGCGATCCGCTCGATTTCGGCGGCCGGGACACCGCTCTCGCGCTCCGCGAACGCGGGGGTGTAGGGGGCGAGGTGTTTGCGTAGGTCGTCGAGCGGGTAGTTCGCCCAACGATTCCAGAAGGCCTCGTTGGCGAGGCCGCGCTCGAGGATGACGTGCGCCATCGCGAGGGCGATCGCGCCATCGGTTCCGGGTTTGACGAGATGGAACTCGTCGGAGACCGAGGCGGTGGCCGAGGGACGGACTTCGAAGGTGACGAGTTTCGCGCCCCGATCGACCCGCGCCTGCATGATGCGCGGCACCATGAAGAGTCCGCCCTGGTGCGCCTCCATGACGTTACTGCCGAAGTTGAGGATGAAGTCCGTATTCTCGAAATCCTGCGACTCCCATTCGAACTCGCGGCCGTAGAAGCTCATCAAGGGTGCCCGGCGATTCGAACTGCAGATCGAGCGACGGTTCAGCCGATGCGGCGTTCCGAATGCGTTCGTGAAGCGCTTCGTGAAGCCCTTGGTCTTGTCGCGTCCGTAATGGAAGACGAAACGCTCCGGGGTACCCGCGTCGCGCACGGCCTTCATGCGTGTGGCGATCTCGTCGAGCGCCTCGTCCCATCCAATGCGCTTCCATTTTCCTTCGCCCCGTTTGCCGACGCGTCGCAAGGGATGGACGATGCGTCCGGGGGCGTAGGTATACGAGATCATGCCGTTGGCTTTCGAGCAGATCGCGCCCCGGGTATTGGGATCGAGGGGGTTCCCCTCGATCTTGCGAACCCGGCCATCCTGGACCCACCCAATGACTCCACAGTGGGTCGTACAGCCAAAGCAGATCGTCGGTACGGCACGCGCCCGTTCGTAGTCGATCGGTGCGGTGGTCCCGGGCCCGTCGGTGAGAGCGTTCGCTTCGCCCGCGACGGCGGCCTCGGAGGCTCCTTCGTCGGCGGCATTCGCGCCGAAGCCGAGCATCCCGACGGCGGCCGTCGTGCCGCCTGCGACCTGGAGAAAGCGGCGGCGGGTCCACTCAGCCATGACGTCCTTGCTCGTAGATGATGTCCGAATCTTCGGGGGAGAGTTCGACTCCCGCGTGGATCGCGTCGGGGTGCCAGGCTTCGAGGCCGATGTAGCGGACGTCGGCCCGGGTCGGTGCCTGGGACTCGAGCGGTACAGCCCGCGAATTCCGGGCCGCCTGATGGACCTGCGTGTCGGGATCCGCCGCGTCGCCGAACTGCAGGGCGCCGGTGGGACAGGCGTCGACGCAGGCCGGCAACATCCCGAATGAGGTCCGGTTGGCGCCGAAGTCGCACGTCTGGGCGTGGAAGAGGGGGAGGAAGGAAATGCCGGGTCGGTCGGGCCGCGGCAGCCAGCGTACGCGCATCCGAAATTCTCCGAGGGGGACACGGTGCTCGGTCTTGCAGGCAATGCTGCACGCGTGACAACCGATGCAGCGGCGAAGATCGACGAGCATCGTGGGCTTCTCGGGGCGGTTCTTCCCCCGTCCGATCCGCTCCCAGGGAAGGCTTTGCTTTGACATCCCTCGCCTTTAACGCCCGAAGACGTTCTGGGGTAGGCTCTTCCTGTCCCCGGGGGCGAGCCGGCGACGGATCTTCGGGGTGGGATGGATGCCGCGGAAAGCAAAGGAGGGACCATGGCCATCTACGAGCGAGAAGGAGCACGGATCTACTACGAGGAGCATGGAGAAGGCTTTCCCGTCCTTCTCATCGCTCCGGGCGGCATGAAGTCCGCCATCGCCCTGTGGGCCAATGCGCCCTGGAATCCGATCGAGCAACTCCAGGGCCACTTTCGGGTCGTCGCGATGGACCAGCGAAATGCGGGTCGCTCGTCCGGGCCGATCCATGGAAGCCACGGCTGGCAGACCTACACGGACGATCAGCTGGGCCTCATGGACCATCTCGGGATCGACCGCTTTCACGTCCTGGGGATGTGCATTGGTGGCCCCTACTGCCTGGGTCTCGTTCGAAGTGCACCCCAGCGGGTCGTCAGCGCCGTCCTCTTCCAGCCGATCGGGCGCGAAGACAATCGCGATGCGTTCCATGCGATGTTCGACGCCTGGGCCGAAGAGCAGGACGCCCGAGCCGAAGATCTGGCTGGTCTGCGTGAGAACATGTTTGGCGGCGATCGAGTCCTCTTCAACGTCGACGAAGCCTTCCTTCGTCAGTGTCCGGCCCCGCTTTGCATCCTCATGGGCGATGACCTCTATCATCCCCAGTCGGCGTCACGCCTGGTCGCGGACCTCGTGCCCGACGCCCTGCTCGTGGAACGCTGGAAGGAGGAGCCCGCACGCGCGGCCGCACGCGCCGCCGTCGATCACTTTCTGGAGCGACAGACGCCGTCTCGAGTGAGGCCGCCTTTGCCCCGCCGGAAAGGCAGAGGCGCGCCGTCAGGGAGTCGTAGGTGATGTCGACGGGGGCGGCGGGAGGCGGCGAAACGCCGTTACTCCGGCCACGTAGATCAGGAGCCCGACCACCATCACCATCCGGAAGCCGATCATCATGGAGAGGATGGTGGAGAGCACCGAGGCCATGACCGAGAAGAAACCGTTCACGGCCCAGCACCAGGCGACGTATTGCGCGCCGTACTCGCCGGTAGCCGATACGGTGCGAAGACCGATGGGCATGAAGGCACCGAGCAGGAGCCCGAGCGGTACGAGGAAGGCGATGGTCACCCCGACGCGCGCAGGGAAGCTCCAACCCAGGCCAGCCTCGATCACCGGGTCCATCGCCCATAGGTAGATCGCGGTCATCACCACCAGTGCGACGAGGATGCGGTTGAAGGCGCGGTCGCGATCCTCGGCATAGCGCTCGGAGAGCAGACTGCCGACTCCGGTCGAGATGAGGATCGCAAAGAGTGTGACCGTCAGGGAGTAGGTGGGGTACCCCAGGAAGAGGGTGAGCTTCTGGATGAGGGAGACCTCGAAGAACATGAAGCCCAGACCCAGGGCCGCGAAATAGGTTCCGGCTGCGAGTTTGTGGGGCACCTTCGTCCACACGTCCCGGACCGCGACCAGGGGTGCGAGCAGGAGGATCGCGGCAAACGCCGTTGCCACGCCGAGAAGGGCAAGCAGAAGTCGCTCGCCCACCCCCTCCTCGACATTGAATCGTTGTAGGTCACCCCCGAAGAGGGCCGCCTCGAAGCCGACGAAATGCCAGAAGAAGGGGGAGTCGTCGCTGATCGGGCGTACCCGGTAGGGATAGGTTTCGTAGAAGCTCTCCCGTGCCTCGCCTTCGAGTTCGATGACCGCCGAGACCGGATGTCCGGCGGTGCCTGCGCGCGGCGTGTAGATGATCTCGGCGCCTTCGATGGTCGCGGCGGCGTCACGGAAGGCGGCAATGTCCGCTTCGGTGAAGGGAGATTTTTTGAGCAGGATCGTGGACGAGTTGAGGCGACCGAAGCCGGGCGCGACGGCGACCATGGCATGCGCCCCGAAATCTTCGACGCCCAACTGGGCCATCGCCTCGCGCGCGGTTCCCAGATAGCGCACGACCCGATTGGGCTTGATCTCGAAGTCGATCTCTCCGAACTGCGCGCACAGGATGCCGTCCTCGTCGAGATGCGCGAAGGCCTCCTCGATCATCTCGCGTGTGTAGAGATAGCTTTCCGAGAGAACGAAGGCGCCGGAGGTGGCGGCATTCATGGCGGCGTAGCTGTCGGGCGCGACCAACCAGATGAGGTCGAACTCCTTCCCGGAAGAGGCCAGGTAGGAGCGCCCCTCCGCATTGACCACCGTCACCTTCGGATGGTCGGCGACGTGGCTCACGAAATCGGCGAAGCGCTCCTTCACCAGTGAGACCGTGACGGGATTGAGCTCGATGCCGGTGATCTCCGACGCGCCCAGGCGCAGGGAGCCCAGGATTTCGTTTCCACCCGCGGACCCGATGATGGCCACGCGCGGGCCGGGGTCGAGGATCCGGAAGGGGTACGAGCGATCCATCGTCTCGTAGCGGGTGAGGGACTCCATGTCGCCGTCCCAGGAGATGATGGACGACCCCAGGGTTCCATCGTGCACCAGGAAATGGGTCGCGGGCTCGGCCATGGGTACGGGGACGACGTCGACCCGGAACACCGGGCTCCAGGCAGAGTAGATCGCCGCGACGTCGCGGCCTCCCTTGACGCGGTCACGGACCGGATCGGGAAGGACGCCCGGAAAGATCGATCCGATCAGGAGCAGGAGCGAGAGGCCTGCCGTGGCGGTCAGCCAGCGGCCCCCGGCGTCTCGCGCGAGGCGCAGGCCCGCGATCGCGAAGGTGAAGCCGGCGAGCTGGACGACCCCCGGCGGGCCGATCCAGGTGATCGCCGGAATGATCAGGATGCAACCCGCCGCCGCTCCGATGAGGTCGGCGAAGTACAGACGTCCGATGCGCTCGGTGTCGGCGGCGAAGATCGTCGACAACGCGATCCCACCGGCCAGGAAGGGCGCGAACAGGAAGACGATCACGACGGTGAGTTTTGCAGCCTCGCCAAGGACGACGGCCGAATTCCCGGAGGTCACCATGCGGAAGAGGTTCAGGGGCGTGATCGCCACGATGAGGTATCCGCCCAGCACCATCAGGGCGGCGACGACGCAGCAGCCGAGCACCGCCGTTTCTGCCGGAAGCCGGCGCAGTCGTTCGAACGAGGCGACGAAAACACCGCCCGCCCCGAGCCCGAGGAGCGAGACGCCGATGACGACGTAGGTGAAGTAATAGACCAGCTTGTAGGAGAAGACGCGGGTGTAGCTGATCTCGAGCAGAATGACCGCGAGGGCCACGAGGAAGGTTTCAAAGTAGAGATTTCTTCTCATGGGGCAACGCCTGGGAACCCAAAGAACTATCCCCGGGCCGGGGTCTTGTCCATGCCGGGAAAACGAGGGCCTGTTGCGGGGCTCCGGGTCGGTGGCCGGCCTGATCCGTCCGCTGCGGCAGCGGCCGGAGACCGCGGGGCGGATCGACGGGTGCGCGCTGCCGAGCGAGGGGGCGGCCGGGCTCCCCGATCGGGCCTCGCGGCCCTTCGCGTCGGGCCCCGCCGTACCCGCAGGGGCGCATCGCGCGACCCGGGGAGAGGGTGCAGGGCGGCGCCTAGCGCGCAATCGCTCCGGCGAGAGCGAGGAGAAGGGCTGCGATCGATGTCGTGTTCAGCATCGCCGAAACCTGGTGCAGTCGCCCGAAGCGCGGATCCTCTCCGTCGAGGTCGCGCAGGCGCGGCAACAGGACCTCACTCGCCACGAGCGAGGCGACCGTCGCCACCGCGACCGGGGTCGCCAGGCGCGCGATGTCGTCGGCGGTGAGACCGGTGCGCCCGAAGAAGATCGCGAGAAGCGCCACGAAACCCAGGCCGGTTCCCATCCGGTAGATCCGCAGGAACATCGGTCGCAGGAAGCGCCGCGCCTGGTGCGGTGGGAAGGAGGAGTGGGCGACGGGCGTGACCACGAAGCTCAGGCAGATCAGAGTCCCGAACCACGCCGCAACGGCCAGAGTGAAGATCAGCCGGAGCGGCACGGCCCTCTCCAGGGATTGTTGCGCGCGCGCGGCATCCTCCCCACTCCCGTAGCGTGAGGTCGGCTCCGAGGGAATACCCCGGGCCGCAGAAGCGTCCGGTGGGTGGAGGCAGGGGTTTTCGCCGCAGTCCATGGAGAGTCCGATCGGTGTGGAGGACCCGGGGGCTCGCGTGGATCGGTCTGCTCACGGGCAGGCTGTTCGCGCTGCCGTGTGGGAGCGTCTCCGTTTCCGCTAAGCTTCCCAGCATGGAAGCTTTGCCTGCGGTCATCGACGTCACCGACGCCTCCTTCGAGACGGAGGTCCTTGACGCGTCGCACGAGCGACCGATCGTCGTGGACTTCTGGGCGCCCTGGTGTGGCCCGTGTCGCACTCTCGGACCACTGTTGGAACAGCTCGCTCGGGAGTCCGAGGGTGCGTTCCGCCTTGCCAAGGTCGACATCGATCAGAATCCAGCCATCGCCCAGTCGCTCGCCATCCAGAGTATTCCCTTCGTCCTGGCGTTTCGCGACGGCCAGGTGGTGAGCGAGTTCGTCGGCGCGCAGCCCGAGGCCGTCGTCCGACAATTCCTCGAACGCATCCTGCCCGACGAAGCCGACGGGCTCGCGCAGGAAGGCTCGGTGCTGGCCGGGGAGGGCCGCGGGGCGGAGGCCGAAGCCTGTTTTCGTCGTGCTCTCGACTTGCGCGCGCGTCATCCGCGGGCCTCGCTCGGGCTGGCCCACCTCCTTGCCGCCAGCAGCCGCGAGCAGGAAGCGGAGACCCTCCTACAAACGATCGTCGCCGACGGCGAGATTGGCGTCGAAGTCGAGCGGTTGGCAGCGCAGCTTCGCATGCGCGCCTCCGGTGGGGACGAGGACGCCCTGCGCCGGGGGCTCGAGGAGACGCCAGAGGTTCTGGCGACCCGCCTGGCTCTCGGCCGGCTCCTCGCGGCCGGGGCTAGCCACGAGGAAGCGCTGGAGGTCTTTCTGGAGATCGTTCGGCGTGACCGGGACTACGAGGACGCAGCCGCGCGTAAGGCGATGCTCGACATCTTCACCCTGCTCGGGCGGGACGATCCGCTGGTCGACGCGTACCAGCGCAGACTTTCGCAGATCCTGTTCGCCTGAACGTGTCCCGGCGGCGGCCGCGGACCAGAGATGCTCCGCGGCGACTGCCGATGCCCTCGGTCCGGACGGGGCCGATCCTGTCAGCCAATCCGGTCGATCCGGACGACCGGGGAGCCAGGCGGCCCCAGCGGTCCTTCGAAGCGAAGAACGTCGTGCGACCCGTCGGCGGCGATCCAATAGGTCGAGTCCCCGGCGTACCAGGTTTCGATCGCGGCCTCCGCGTTGGCCTTGAAGGCTTTGGGGACGTCGACCAGCCAGGCGGCGCGGCGCACGTCGAGGCCGACGCGCACCCGGTGCGCTCTCTCGGCGCGACCGCGCGTCTCCAGGGTATCCTCCCCGTCGACGTAGGCGTAGACCGGGACCGGCATGCCTCGCTCGCCCCAGAGGAAGAAGCGTACGACCCCGGCGTCGAGCGGGAAGCCCGTCATACCGACGCTCAGACAGGCGCCCTGATAGGTGCTCGGTGGAAACGACTTCCGAACGCCGGACCAGCTGTCGTGATATTTGTCTCCCGCGAAGTCGACCCAGCGTTGGCGGCTGCGGGCGCCGGCCGCATCCAGATCGACCTCTCCAAAGCCTGTGTTGCGCAACCGGTCTCCGTCGAGTCGATAGACGCAGCGTCGCGCGCGTTTGCGCCCGTCGGCCGCGCCGGTGACCTGCTGGAAATCGAAGAGGGTCTTTCCGCCTTTTCGGGATTCCGCGAGACCGGTGGCTCCCGGAAGGAGGTAGGGCTCGGCCCGGTCCCCCTTTTCGAGGACGGTGAGGTGGAAGAGCGGCTTCGCCGATTCCCAGGTGCGCGCCGTCGGCTTGCCGAAGAACTCCTCACCGGCCACCTCGACGATGACGTCGTCGGGCCGGACGACACCGGGCGGGCCGGGCGTCTTGACCAGGATGTCGGGTGCGACGGCGATCGCCTTCGTCCCGTCGGCCAGTGTCATCGGCCGGTCCAGTCGCGCGATCACGGCCCATTCGTCCGCATCCTCGAGGCGGTCTGATCGCTCGAGAGGGCCTGGCAGTCGCAGGACGACGCGTTCTCCGTCTCCCTCCAGAGCGAGGAAATGCTCGCCACCCGACGTCACGCCGAGGTCGTCGACTTCGGCGACGAAGCGAACGCGCTTGCCTGCGAGGTCGTAGTCGTCATCGACCCGGAGGCGTTCTCCTTCCGCGTCGGCCACGTCCTCGATGTCGAGAGGCACGACGCCGGCGATCGGCCGTGGCGCCCTGGCCGCCGCTACCGACGGGCCGACCAGCGCCAACGCCAGGACGAGACACACGATTCGTTTCATCGGA
>JAPOLW010000320.1 GCA_029976905.1 bacterium
CGGCGTGCTGGACGATGTGCGTATTGGCCGGATTCTTGATCGGCCCCGCGTCCCCCACAAGGGCGGGGTCGGGGAAGTTCATCAGGTCCGCGAGACCGGGATAGAGGGCCCGGCCGGCGCGGAGTTCGGCCTCGAGCATCGGCGTGCGGATCCAGCGATTCTTGTAGGAGGCGGCTCCATTCTCGAAGTCGACGGCGTGCAGCATGCCGTCGCCGTCGAACATGTGGTAGCGGCCGAGCGGCTCGAAGCGCGGGTTGGGCCCGTTCTGGACGAACTTGCCCCGCAACTCACGCGGGATCTCGCCCGTGACCCGGCACGACGCTACGTCGAGTTCGTCGGTAACGGGCGTGAACTGACCCGAAAGGAACGGTTGCTTTTCGAAGTTCGCTACGACGTCGGGGGTAGCACTCATCTCTTCGTCTCCTGTCTCGGCCCCCGCGCAGGGGGCACCCGGCAAACGCTGGCACACGAAATTTACTTGAGGTAGATAAGCCCATGGGAACCGCCGGAAGTCAACGGAGCAGGAGACTTCGCGACGACCGACCGCGTCCCCGCGCCGGGGCGCGCGGGCGCCAGCCCCAAAGGAGCAAACCCGCATGAGCC
Source organism: bacterium (assembly GCA_029976905.1). Taxonomy (GTDB): domain Bacteria; phylum Desulfobacterota; class Binatia; order UBA12015; family UBA12015; genus VGTG01. Next base: position 604 of record JAPOLW010000320.1, read on the forward strand.
TCTCCCTGTACGACGCCGTGATCCGGACCTATCTCCAATTCCTGCCAGGAGTCGACCAATGCCTGGAAAGGGGCCGCGCGCAGTGCGCGGCGACGAATCGGGACGTCGACGAGTTGGTGGCCTGCCGGATCTTTCCCGACATGCTGCCGCTCCACTTCCAGATCGTCACCCTGGTCCACATGTCGGCCGGGGCGGTGACCGCCGCACGCAAGGGGACGTTCGGAGCACCCGACCTCACTCTCGCCTTCGACTACGCTGGCTTGCAGAACCACGCCCGCGAAGCACTCGGCATGATCGAGGCCCTCGAACCCGCTGAGGTCGATGGCTGGGCGGGCCGGGAGGTGACCTTCCGCGCCGGCGACGTCACCCTGCCCTTCGTCGCCGAGGATTTCTTTCTCTCCTTTGCGGTCCCCCACTTCTACTTCCACACGACGACCGCCTACGACATTCTGCGCAAGGAAGGCGCTCCGCTGGGCAAGGCCGACTTTCTCGGCACGGTTCGCACCCGGGGCAACTGAAGCCAGCCCTCCGACGACGCACGGGAGTTCGACATGAAGAGCAGCGAGGTATTGCGAGGTCAGGTCACCAACGCCGCCGATCACCCCGACCTACGCGGCGACATGTTCCCGGTAGATCACGAGACCCTGGGAACCGACTGTGAGGTGGACGGCGAACTGCCCGCCGGGCTGCGCGGCCACTTCATGCGCAATGGACCCAATCCAATGTTCGAACCGGTGGGGAAGTATCACACGTTCGACGGGGACGGCATGCTGCACGGGATCGAATTCACCGGCGACCGGGTCGTCTACCGCAATCGATGGGTCCGCACGCGCGGCCTCGAAGCGGAAATGAAGCTCGGACGAGCCGTCTACCCGGGCCTGAGCGACGTCATGAACTTTCCCGATCCCGCCCTGGTGGGCGACGCCGGGCCGGTGAAGAACCGGGCGAATACCCACATCGTCCGACATGCGGGACGTCTGCTCGCGCTCTGGGAGCAGGGCCTCCCCACCGAGGTCACCCCGGAACTCGATACGGTCGGGGAATGGAGCTTCGGCGGTCAACTGCAGGGAGCCATGACCGCGCATCCACGCATCGACCCGCGCACCGGTGAGATGCTCTTCTTCTCCTACAACCTCTTTCCCCCCTACCTGACCTACTACGTCGCCGACGCCACGGGCGCGCTCCTGCACCGGGTCGACCTCGATCTCCCGGCCCCCATCATGATGCACGACTTCGTGATCACCGAGGAGCATGCGGTCTTCATGGACAGTCCGGTGGTCTTCAACATCGAGGCGGTCGCCACCGGCGAACCGATGATGACGTGGCGTCCCGAGAACGGCACCCGACTCGGTGTGCTGCCCCGGCACGGCGCCGCCGCGGACATCCGCTGGTTCGAGGTCGAGCCCAGCCACGTACAACACTTCTGGAACGCCTGGAGCGACGGGAATCGGATCGAATTGGCCGGTTGTCGGTACTCGACGGTCAACTTCGGACTCGAGACCGAGGGGACCGAAGAGGACTCGGGCGTACAGACCATCGGCGGGAAGCCAGCGCGCTACCGGATCGACCTCGAGCAGGGGACGGCGGACTGGGAGCCCATCGACGACCTGCTCGGCGAGTTTGGTCGCGTCAACGACGATCGTACCGGACGGCGCACGAACTGCCTCTACATGCCCGCCTTCACCCGCCCCGACGCCGTCGCGGGCGACTTCGACACCGTGGTCAAATACGACACCGGAAGCGGATCCCGCAGCACGTGGTATGCCGGCGATACCGGACACCTGGGGGAGTGCGTCTTCGCCCCCAACCCGGGTGGTACCGACGAGGACGACGGCTGGGTCCTGAACCTCGCGCATGACTCGGGCACCGGGCGCAGCGCCCTGCTCGTCTTCGATGCCCGGGACATCGAGCGGGGTCCCATCGCACAGGTACGCATCCCCGAGCGCGTCCCGGTCGGCTTCCACGCCAACTGGTTCGCCACCGGGGACGGAAGGCCGACTCCATCGGGCGCTCGCCGCCCTTCCCTCCGCAGGCCGGACCGCTAGCCGGACCCGACCCCGCCGGCGGTCACCGGCCGGACCGAAACCGGGATCGAACTCATCCGGGGGATCCCGGTATGGGGATCGTAGTCGACGTCGGAGCGCACCAGCCGACTGGTATTCGCACCGACGACGGCATCGTCGTTGCGTCCCCCGGGCCCGCCGAAACAGTGCGGCATCGAGACCACGCCGCGGCGTAGATCGGACTCGGCCTCGACCACGCCCCGGATGATCGCCCGCGCCGAGACGATCTCCACGAGATCCCCCGAGGCCAGACCGAGCGCCTCTAGATCCCCGGGGTTCATGTAGGCCGGATTGTGCAGGGCGCCGCGATGGCGGTACTCGTGGGCATGCCAGGAGGAATTGTGCACGTGGGGTAGTCGGCGACTGATGAGCCGGAACGGGTGGGCGGCATCCCCGGGCGCGCCGCCCGGCTCCGCGGCAACCGCGGCAAGCTCGTCCATCATCGCAAGGTTGCCGACGTCGAGCCGACCCTCGTGCCCCTCCTCGCGCGCAAGGACGATCTCCTCGCGCGCGAAGACGTGACCCTCGGGATACCTCTTCACCTCGTCGAGCGGAACAGGAGAGTCGCGGAGCAAGGCCGCCCAGAGTTCCTCCGAGTCGAGCGAAACCGACGGAGGAATCTCGACGGCACGCTCGGCCTGCAACGTCGGATCCAGCGTAGAGATCGGCTTCACGCGCAGGGTGAGGCCCATGCGGGACGCGATCCCGTGCAGGAGCTTCCAGTCGTCGACGACGTCGGCACCGGCTGGAGGATCGACCAGCGCGGGCGCCCACTGGCCGTAGGGTTGCGCGTATCCCCAGCCGACGTAGGCGCCCAGCAACTCCGAGAGCGCCGAACACCCCGCCGCCTCGAAGAACATGGTCGGTGCCAGCACATAGTCGGACAAGCGTCCCGTGGCAGAAAGCACGGGATCGATGCTCACCAGCAGATCGAGGCGCCGCAGTGCTTCCGCGGTCTTCGTCTGATCCGGCCAGGCGAGCAACGGGTTGCCTCCGAGATTGAGCAGCGCGCGGACGCGGCCCTCTCCGTCGAGGAGCATCTCGTCGGCGGCCGCTGCGGTCGGAAGGCCTGCCGCCGTATCCCCCAGGCCACGCACGCGCAATCGCTCCCCAAAGCCCCAGGCCGGCGTCGGACCCACGGCCTGCGCGCGCCGTGGTGGCCACTGGATCAAGACACCGGGGTTGGGCACGCGGTCCCCCTGCCCGAGCCAATGGCCGCACACCGACATGAGCACCTTGGAAAGATACTCGGTCAGGTTGCCGCGACCCGACATGTTGGGACCCGTTCCGACGACGGCCACACCACGGCGGGCGCCTCCGTACAAGCGCGCGGCGGTCACGAGGTCGGCCGCCGCGACGCCCGCGCGGCGCGACACGGAATCCGGCGTGAACGGCTCGACGGCAGCCCGCAGTTCGTCGACCCCGTCCGCGTTTTCGGCAAGAAAGAGGCCGTCTTCGAGCCCTTCGGAGAAGATCACGCGCAACAGCCCCGCGAGGACCGCCGGATCCTCTCCCGGACGGGCCTGGAGGTGAACGTCGGCCCGCCGGGCCAACTCCGTTCGTCGCGGATCGACGACGATCAACTTCATGCCACGCGCACGAGCCCGACCGAACGCTCGACCGGGATTCACCGGACCGAGCATCGAGTGCATGGGGTTGGTCCCCGTCGCCAGCCAGACGTCGGCCTGCTCGATGCTCGGAGGTCCGGCGAGCCAGGTACCGTGCAGCGCCGAGGAGATCGCCTTGCCGGGCTGGTCGATCGTCACGCTGGTGAAGGTCATCGGCGAACCGATGGCCTCCATGAAGGCCATCGCCGTCTGCGAGGTCAGCAGATTGTTGTACCCGTGCGTGCCGATGTACAACGCGACGCTTCGTGGCCCGTGTCGGTCGAGGAGGACCGAGAGGCGACGCGCGATGTCATCGAGGGCTGCCGCGACCGGGACGTTCCGATGTTCTCCACCGGGCGCGCGGACCTGCGAATGCCGGAGTCGTTCGGGACTCGCGTGGTAGGCAGGCAGCGCCCGCCCCTTGCTGCAGGTGAAGCCGTGGTAGACGTCATTTCCCGCAGCGCCTCGCAAACCCGTCACGCCCGCATCCGTCCCTTCGACGTGGACGGGGCATTGCGCGTGACAGAGGCGACAAATTGACGGGACCACGGAAGTGTGCGCGAAAGGCTTCACGACGTCCGCTCTCTAGCGCGTCTCGGGAAACGGGGGAAGCCGGAGGCCGGACCGTCGGGCGGCGCGCACCGTCGGGGGCGCTCAGATTCCGTCCAGGTGCCCGGTCTCGTTGACGGAGAGGAGTTCGGCCCCGTCTCCGAGAGCCAATTCACTCACCGCGCAATTATCGATGCGGTACTTCCAGTTCGAGTGCCCGCCCTCGAGGAGATGACCCAGAGCCATGGCGAGAGCGCCGCCGTGCAGAACGACGAGGGTGACGATCGTGACGAGCGGCAGGGCCGCAATGAGGGCGCCGAGGCGGG
>JAPOLW010000321.1 GCA_029976905.1 bacterium
CGAACGCATCGTGCGGGAAGTCGGTGTCTCGCCATCGCAGATCGCCCACCGCGAAATTCCCGGAGAGGATCGCACGACCCTGGCCGCAATCATCGTGAGCGTCCGGGCGGAGCGACGACCGCGACCCCGTCCCGGGGCGAACGCCCCCCGGCCCGGGGCGAACGTCGGAGACGGCGCGTGACGGCCGGAGCACAGCCATGGTGAGAGGCTTCCTCCGATTCGTATTCAGCCTCGTCGGCTGGATCCTCCTGCTCGGCATCGTGCTCGCCGGCGTCTCGACCTATGCCCTGTGGCGCGAACTCGCTCGCGACCTACCCCCGATCGACGAATTGGTTCGCTATCGCCCTCCGGCCGCCACCCTCGTCTACTCCGACGACGGCAGCCTGATCGGAGAGTTTTTCGATGAGCGACGGTACCCCGTCGAACTCGAGTTGGTCCCCGAGCACGTTCTGCAGGCGTTCTTCGCAGCAGAGGACAGCGGTTTCGAAACCCACGGCGGGGTCGACTTCGTCGCGATCGGACGAGCATTCCTCGCCAATCTGCGGGAAGACCGGATCGTCCAGGGCGCCAGTACGATCACCCAGCAGGTCGTCAAGCAACTCCTGCTCTCGCCCGAGAGGAGCTACGAACGCAAACTCAAGGAGATCATTCTCGCCCAACAACTCGAAGAGAAACTCCCCAAGGACAAGATCCTCGAACTCTACCTGAACGAAATCTACTTCGGGGCCGGTGCCTACGGTTTGTCGGCGGCGGCCCATACCTATTTCGGTGTCGAAGTTGCGGACCTCTCCATCGCCCAGGCCGCCCTCCTGGCCGGACTGGCGAAGGCACCGAGTCGGTACAATCCACTCACGAAGTCCGACGCCGCCATCGCGCGTCAGAAATACGTGCTGCGCCGCATGCGGACCGAGGGCATGATTTCCGGGGCGGAATACCGCGAGGCGCGCCTGGAACGCCTGACCTTTGCGGGGCGGCGCATCGGCACCTACACGATCGCGCCCTGGTATCTGGAACACGTCCGTGGCCTTCTGGAGGAACGTTTCGGCGAATCCTTCGCCAGCCGCGGACTGCGCGTGCACACCGCCATCGACCTCGACTGGCAGAGGAGTGCCGACGAGGCGATGCAGCAAGGGCTGCAACGCATCGAGAAACGGTGGCGTCTGCCCGCCTCGCTCCAGCGCCTGCCGGACGACCAGGTCGACGGCTACCTCTCCCGACAGCGCGGCGCGCGCCCCCTTGGGGGTCCGCAGAAGGCGGTCGTGACCGAGGTCGTCGAACGTGGCCCTCAACCCGGACTCCGGATCCGCACCCCCTGGCGGGAAGGATTCATCGCGAGCGCAGACCTGATCGCCGCGCGCGGGCCGGTGCCCCCGAAGAATTTCCGCCGGGGCGACGTCGTCTCGGTCGACCCTCTCGAGGGCACCTGGGACGGCGTCGCTTCCTTCGCGCTCGACCGGGATCCGCAGGTGGAAGGGGCCTTGGTAGCGGTCGAGCCCGATACGGGTCTCGTGAAGGCCATGGTCGGGGGGGCCGACTACGAGCGCAGCAAGTTCAACCGCGCCATCCTCGCCCGCCGTCAACCGGGTTCGGCGTTCAAGCCCTTCGTCTTCGCTGCCGGCATCGACCGGGGATTCACGCCGGAAACGATCCTCGAGGACGCACCGATCGAACTTCCCAACGGCGCGCGCGGCGTCTGGACGCCCAAGAACTTCAAGGACAAGTACTACGGCCCCGTCTCCCTGCGGGAGGCACTCGCCAAATCGCTCAACTCCGTCACGATCCGGCTCGCGTTGTTGGTGGGCGTCGGTCCGGTCCGCGATTATCTCGACCTCTTCGGCTTCGAGGCGCGCTTTCCGCAAAATCCCTCGCTCGTCCTGGGGACCAGTGAAGTGACACCCCTCGAATTGGCCCGCGCCTACGGCATCTTCGCAACCGGCGGAAGACGCTTCGAGCCCGTCTTCATCACGTCGATCACCGACGCCGACGGCAACGCCATCGAGTTCCCCGACTCCAACGCCCGTCTGCTCCCCGTCATGGAACCGCAGACCGCGCGCATCATGACGGACATGCTCGCAACGGTGGTCGAGTCCGGCACCGGACGAACGGCGCGTGCCCTCGAGCGCCCAGCAGCAGGCAAGACCGGCACGACCAACGACTCCCGGGACGTATGGTTCGTCGGTTTCACGCCCGACGTCGTCGCCTCGGTCTGGGTGGGCTACGATTCGAGCCGACCACTCGGCTCGCGCGTCACCGGGGGATCGGCCGCCGCTCCGATCTGGACCGACTTCATGGGTCGCGTACTCGCCGACCAGCCCGTGCGCGAATTCGTCCCACCCGAGCCCGTGGTGTCACCGCCGCAGGCAATCCAGGCCGCGGGTGCTGTGCCGCCCGGGTTCGGGGCCGGGCCGGCCCCGGCCGGGATGCCTCCCGGTGCCCCTCTCGATCCCGGTGGCGTTCCCCCCTCCACCATTCCGACCGCCCCGGGCGGTCGCCCCCATTTCCCCGGCATCGGACCCGGACGTCCCTACGGTCCCACGCCACCGGGCGCCGTCCCCTACCCGCCCGGAGCCCACCCCGGCATCGGACCCGGACGTCCCTACGGCGCCACGCCACCGGGCGCCGCCCCTCCTCCACCGCGCACCCGCCCCGATGGTACGGCACCGTCCCCGCCCGACCGCGACCCTCCCGCGCAGGAGGCAGCCCCCCGGGCGGCGATCGACGGACCGAACGGCAACACCGTGGTCACGGCGTACGACCGCGACCCGTGGTAGAACCAGGGCATGCGCTTCACTCCGGAGCAGCACGATGCCTGGGAGACGCAGGGCTATCTGGTGCTACGCCGGGTTCTGCCCGCGTCCGCGCTCCAGGATCTCACGCGCTGGGTGGACGAGGTCGAAAGTTGGTCGCTCGACGGCGGACCGGGACTCCACCACTTCGAACAAACGCCGGCCGGCCCGCGACTCGCCCGCGCCGAGGACTTCGACCCCCACCACGAAGGGCTCTCCTCCTTCCTGCGCGGCGCGCTGCTCGGCGAAATCCTCGCGCAGCTCCTCGGCGAGCCAGCCGTCCTGTTCAAGGAGAAGATCAACTTCAAGTATCCGGGAGGCGGCGGCTTCGCGCCGCATCAGGACGCGCCAGCCTATCGCTTCATCGACCACCACGTCTCGTGCATGGTCCCGATCGACCCGGCGACGATCGAGAGCGGTTGTCTCTGGTTTTCCCCCGGACACCGCGAGGGGATTCTGCCCAACGTCGACGGTCGCATCGCGGCGCCGTGGCTGGCGTCGGCTCGTTGGACACCGCTGGAGGTCTTCCCGGGTGATCTCGTCTTCTTCGACTCGTACGCGCCACACAAGAGCGATACGAATCGATCGGACGCGCCGCGACGCCTGATGTACCTCACCTACAACGCCGCCTCCCGGGGCGACCTGCGCGAGCGTTATTACGCAGACAAGCGTGCGGAACTCGAAGCCACCGGAGAAGCGGGGCGCTCGGGCCACGTGCTCCTGTCGATCAACGACGACTTCCTCGGGCAACCGGTGCCTGCTCCCACACGCAAGGCGGCGCCGTGAGACACCTGCCGAACCCGCCTGGAGACCCGAAGCCCTCCGCTCCGGCGCGGCCATGCGGCCCGAGGACGATGATCGCCGTTCTCGCCGCCCTCGTGACCATGGCCTGCGGCGTCGCGACCGATGGCAGCGCCGCCGATGCCGACGGCGAAGTACGGCATCGACTCGAGATCGTCGACTCCTATCCGCACGATCCGAACGCATACACCCAGGGGCTTCTCGTGCGGGGGCGACGCCTGTTCGAAAGCACGGGGTTGCGCGGCCGTTCGACGCTCCGCGAGGTCGATCTCGACAGCGGCCGGGTACGCCGATCGGTCGACCTCCCGCCTTCCCTCTTCGGCGAAGGCCTCGCCCTGGTCGACGATCGCCTGATCCAATTGACCTGGACCTCGGGCATCGCCCGGGTCTACGGGGTGGAGGACTTCGAATTGCGCCGGGAGTTTCGATACGAGACGCAAGGTTGGGGTCTCTGCTTCGACGGCCTTCGGCTGGTGATGAGCGACGGCACCGACCAACTCTACTTTCGCAACCCCGAGACCTTCGCTCTGGAGGGTCGCATCGGCGTGCACCGCAAGGGCGTGCCCCTGGAACGACTGAACGAGTTGGAGTGCGTCGGCGACCGGGTATACGCGAACGTTTTCGGCTCGGACTGGATCTACGAGATCGATCCCGAGAACGGCGGAGTCACGGCCGCGATCGACGCCTCGGGACTGCTCGACGAGAACGAACGGGCCTCCACCGACGTGCTCAACGGAATCGCCTATCGGGCCCAGACCGACACCTTCCTGCTGACCGGAAAGCTCTGGCCCCGTTTGTTCGAGGTCCGCTTCGTCCCCGCAGACGCCGCACCGTCGGCGTCCTCCCCGGACCCGGCGCCTGCGGCGCCCGCAAACGGGCCACGAGCGCCCGCGGCACCCCTGCCGACACCCAACGACACCACCGACTGACGCCCATCGACACCACCGACGGACGCCCCCCGACACCCTCGACGGACGCCCGACGAGACGGTGGCCTGACGCCACCCGACACACGAACTCGTCGGCGAGGTCGGAACGACGCGACCGGCAGATCGTGGCTTCGGCCGGCGGTGGATGTCGTCAGCGCCCCCCGAGCCGTTGACGCGGAAACGGTACCGAGTGCTCCCAGTCGGCCAGCAGAGCGCGCAGGACGGCGACAAGGAGGAGGGGCTGATCGAGCATCATGTGGTGCCCGGCGAGCGGGATCTCCACCACCGGTGCCACACGCCCCAGGGCCTCGTACATGACTTCTCCGACCTGCGGAGTGACCAGACCGAATTCGGCGCGCACCAGCGCCACCCGACCACTCACCCGCGGCAGGAATTCCGCAATCTGCGACCGGCTCACGGCCCGGAACAACTCGGGGTCGAACTTCCAACTCACGCCGCCTTCGACCGGCCGCAGCGAGTGCTCGGCGACGTGACGGAGGATGTGGGGATCGTAATGCTCCTGAGGCGGGACCGTCCGGAACCGCTGCACGGCCGTCTCCACATCGGGGTAGATCTTCGGGGCACCGAAGGCCATGCCCAGGCGAGCTGCCTCCACCTCTGGATCCT
>JAPOLW010000322.1 GCA_029976905.1 bacterium
GAGCGCTTTCCCAACGTCCGGCGTCGACCGGGACGGTCGCCGCCCCGGTTGGCGGCGCCCCTTGAAATCGCCCGGTCGGAAAACGACAATCTCTGGCTCGCGAAAACAACGCGTTCTTGCGGGAGCCCGCCGGGGGGCGAACCGCGGGCTGGTCCCGCGCGCCCCGCAAGGCAGAACAAGGAAAGGAACCGCCGTGGTGCGGACGTCAGAATCGACCGAAGAAGCGGTCGTCGAAGCACGATCACTCCACAAAGAGTACGGCCCCACGCACGCCGTGAACGACATCTCGTTCCGGGTTTCGCGCGGCGAAGTGGTCGGCCTGCTGGGCCCCAACGGCGCCGGTAAGTCGACCACCATGAAGATGCTCACCGGCTACCTGCGCCCCTCCGCGGGCGAGGCCGTGGTGGGTGGACTCGCCGTCGACGCCGACCCGCTCGCCGCGCAACGACGCCTCGGCTACCTCCCCGAGAACGCTCCTCTCTACGACGACATGATGGTCTACGATTTCCTGCGATTCGTCGGGGCCATCCGTGGGCTCTCCGGCCGCGTGCTCGCCGGGAGACTGCGGGTCGTGTGTGAACGGTGCGGCCTCGGCGACGTGCTCGGCAAGGACATCGGGCAACTCTCCAAGGGATACCGGCAGCGCGTCGGTCTCGCGCAGGCCCTGCTCCACGACCCCGACGTGCTGGTCCTCGACGAGCCCACCAGCGGCCTCGACCCGAACCAGATCGTCGAGATCCGAAGTTTGATCCGGGAACTCGGCGAGGACAAGACCATCCTGCTGTCGACGCATATCCTGCCCGAGGTGCAGGCCAGCTGTAGCCGCGTTCTCATCGTCAACGAGGGACGCCTCGTCGCCGACGATACGCCGTCCGCCCTCGTTCAGGGACAGGCCGGCGCGGTGATTCGATTGGTGGTCGGTGCGGGCGACGGCGCACCGGTGGACGAAGCGGCCGTGCGCACCCGGCTCGAAGCGGTCCCTGGAGTCGGCTCGATCGAGTCGGACGCCGGGGACGGGGTCGGGACTCTGGGCTTCGTGGTCCGGGCCAGCGGCGCCGACGACCCCCGGGCCGGTCTTTCGCGGACGATTGCCGATGCCGGCCTAGCCCTGCTCGAGTTGCACCGGGAGCGCGCGTCTCTCGAAGAGACGTTCCGCAGTCTCACCCGTAAGGAGGCGACCGATGCGTAATGTGACCGCCATCGCTGCGCGCGAATTGCGCGCCTACTTCGACGCACCCGTGGCCTATATCGTCGTCGTCACGTTCCTGGCCGTGAGCGGTTGGCTCTTCTTCAGCCAACTCTTTCTCGTCGATCGCGCCACGGCGCGAACGCTCTTTGCTCCCTCCCCCTTCTCCGCCTCTCTCCTGCTGGTCGTGCTGGCTCCAGCCGTGACGATGCGCCTCCTCGCCGAGGAGCGCAAAACAGGCACGATCGAACTTCTCACCACCATGCCGATCACCGATGGGCAGGTCGTCCTCGGGAAGTTCCTGGCCGCGTTTGGACTGCTTTCTGCGGCGCTTCTGCTGACTCTCCCGTACCCGATTTCAGTCGCCTGGATCGGCCCACTCGATTGGGGGCCTGTGATCGCCGGGTACGCCGGGCTCTCTCTCTTCTCGGCCGCCCTCGTGGCGATCGGCGTACTCTGCTCCTCGCTCACCGACAACCAGATCGTGGCTTTCATCGTGAGCTTTCTGGTCTCGGCGACGCTCTATTACGTCTACTGGCTTCAGATCCTCACGCCGGCCTCGTGGGCGCCCTTCCTCGAGTACGTTTCGATCAGCTACCACCTCGACAACATGGCGCGCGGCGTAATCGACAGCCGTGACGTCGTCTACTACCTGTCCGTTACCGTCGGCGCGCTCGTCCTCGCCGCACAAGCGGTATCGCGACAGCACGCTTGAGGCGCACATGGGCACGCGCAAAGGCATCGATCGCACTCTTCTCTCCCTTCTCGTCCTGGGAAGCCTGGTCCTGGCCAACCTCCTCGGGCTGCGCTTTTTCGCCCGAATCGACCTGACCGGCGATCAGCGATTCACGCTAGGCGAAGCGACCGTCGAGGCGCTGGCGGATCTGCGCGACCCGGTGACCGCCCGGGCCTTCTTCACCGCAGACCTCCCCGCTCCGTTCTCGACCAACGCTCGCTACGTCCGCGACCTACTCGAAGAGTACCACGCGGCGAGCGACGGACGCTTCCGCTTCGAGTTCATCGATCCGGTCGAAGCCGAAACCGCCGAGGACAAAGACAAGAAGAAGGAGGTGACACAGGACATCTTCGGGCGCACCGTGCGGGAATCCACGAGCGTCGAGCAGGAGATGGAGGAACTCGGGATCCCCTCGGTGCAGGTCCGGGTGAACGAGGACGACAAGCTCGAGGTGAAGCGCGCCTACATGGGCATTGCGCTACAGTACGGCGACGCCACCGAAGTCATTCCGATGGTGCAGAGCACCGAGGGGCTCGAGTACGATCTCACGACGCTGGTCCGCAAGCTCACCCGCGAGAAGAGCCCACGCGTCGGACTCCTGGTGGGACACGAGGGACCCGACCCGCGCGAGAAACTCGGACAGGTGCTGGGCTTGCTCTCGCAACTCTACGAGCTAGTCCCGGTCGATCTCACGGCCGAGGGAGCGGCGCTGCCGCCCGATCTCGATGCTCTCCTCGTCGTCGGTCCCGCGACACCCCTCTCTGCAGACGAACAAAGGACCATCGACTCCTTCATCGCCGGCGGCGGCGCGGTCGCCTTCCTACTCGATGCGGTGACACCCGACCTCAACACCTTCACGGCCGAACCCACCGACCACGGACTCGAGGACCTTCTCGAAACCTACGGGGTGATTCTCGAGGACGGACTGGTGGTGGACGCGGAAGCGGCAACGATCAGCATCCAGCAGCAACGCGGATTCGTGCGGATCGCACAACCCGTGCGCTACCCGTTGCTTCCGCAGCCCAAGGGCCTGAACCCCGACCACCCGCTCACCCGGGGCCTGTCACAGGTGATCTTCCCATTCATGAGTCCCCTGCGCCTGGCTGGAGATTCCAAGGCCGAGGTCCTGGTCGAGAGCTCGCCGAAGAGCTGGGTCCAGGCACCCCCCTTCGATCTGAACCCGATGCAGGAATGGTCGGGGCTCGAGGCTGACGAGGCCGCCGCGCGCTCCTTGGTGGTGGCGCTGTCCGCACCACCCCGCCATTTCGAAGACGAAGCCGAGCCGCCTCCGGTCGAGGACACCGAACGTCGCGAGGCGCGCGTGGTCGTGATCGGCGGATCTGCCTTCATCCAGGATCAATTCTTCAGCCCAGGAAATCAGGCCCTCGCCCTGAACCTGATGGACTGGCTCGTCCTCGACGAAGCGCTGCTCGCGATCCGCACCCGCGGCCTGGCGGCGGCACCGCTCGACGAGCTCGACGAGGGGGAGCGAGCGCGAATCCGATACGCAAACGTGATCGGCTTGCCCTTGCTCTTCATCCTCTTCGGCCTCGCCCGCTGGCGCCTGCGCGAACGCCGACGCTCGCTGGTCCACGCCTGAACCCCGACCACCGTCCCCGAGGAGAACGATGAGCAAAAGCACATGGCTCGCCGCGATCGTATTCGTGGCCCTTCTCGCCGCGGCCGTCCTCACGCTGCGTGACCGCCCGGAGCGCGGCATCACCCGGATTTCGTTTTCGGACGTCGAACCGTCCGAGGTGACCCGGGTCGTGGGCACCGGCCGGCATCCGTTCGAACTCGTCCGCCGTGGCGAGGACTGGGCACTCGCCGATGGACGCCCAGCAAGTGCGACGACCGTCGGGCGCCTGATCGACGCCGTACCCCAGATCGCGTCGTCGACGGTGGTCACCAACGACGACAGTCGATTCGAAGAACTCGAAGTCGACGAGGGCTCGGGAACCGCGATCCTGGTCGAGGCCGGGCCCCGGGAAGTGGCGCGCTTCGTCGTGGGAAAAGACGGGCGCAATGGCGCCTACGTGCGCGTCGACGACGCGGTCTACGCGACCCGCGGCGTCTGGCAGTCCCTCTTCCGTCGCGATGCGAGCGGCTGGATCGAAAAAAAGATCTTCCCACAACCGCTCGCGGACGTGGAGCGCGTCGCCGTCACGCGCGCAGACGGCACCGCCTATGTGCTGCTCAAACGCGAGGACAACTGGGCCCTCGAGGACCAGAGCGCCCTCCCTGCGGGCTTCCGATTCGATGGAAAGGAGGCCGCCAGCCTCGCCCGCTCGCTCGTCGGACTCCGCGCCGCGGACGTGCTCGCCGAGGATCCCGGTTCCGAGACCAGCGGTCTCGATGGTGCGGTCGACGTCTACCGGCTGGCTGCGGCCGACGCGGCCGTGGAGTTGACCCTCGGCGCGACGGTCGACGACGGCTCCCGGTATGCCCGCGCCAGCGGCTGGGACCAGATCTTCGTCGTGCCCGCAGCGACGGTGGCCCGCCTCGAGAAGAGTCCCACCGATTTCCGTGACCTCACCCTCATGCGCATCGATCCGGACACGGCGACCCGGCTCGACATCCGCGACGGCGATCGCGAACTCTCCTTCGTGCGCGCGACGACCGACGCCGCGTGGACGCTCGACCGCTCGACCGAAGACACACCCGAGGGCTTCACTCTCGATCCAGCCAAGGTCCAGGCGCGGGTGGCGGCTCTGGCCAACGCCCGCGCCGCGGGACCAGCCCCCGCTTCTGGAACCTCCCCGCAAGCGCCGCCCCCGGCTCCCGGTGACGACGCGGCCGCCGACGGGCCGCGTGCCACGGCATCGGTCTCCATCACGAACCAGGACGGCACCCCCACCGCGCTCGTCTTCTTCGAGGGGGTCGACGACGAGAGCGTGCTGGCGCGCGGCAATGCCGACGCGCAGACCTACCTCGCGCCGACCTTCCTGCGCTCGCAGCTCACCGACGGTCTGGAGTCGTTCGCGCGGACGACCGCTCCCACCGGTCGGCCACAACTCGATCCGGCGGCCCTGCAGAATCTGCCGCCCGACGTGCGCCGCCAACTCCTCGAGCAGATGGCTGCACCGCGCCAGGGCGCGGTCCGCTAACGCATCCGCCTTCGCATCCGCCCTGCGCTGGGCGTCCCGGGGCCGATGCATCGCTGCTCCGCGCGACGGCGTGGGGTCCAGCCGATCGCACGCCTCCCGCCCGGGGG
>JAPOLW010000323.1 GCA_029976905.1 bacterium
GCATTGTGTTTCTTGGGCAGAGTCGCTCATCGACGCAGCAGCACGGCAGGGCACTGAGACATCTGTAATCCTGTACATCACTGTGGAAGCTCACCTATTCGAGCCGGGCGCTGGCGCTGCGCCGGGCAACGGCCCCACCATCTTTCTGCTCGCCAATCTCTTCTGGCTTCTGGCCGCCTTCCGGCCCGAACGTAATCCCGAGTTGACCCTCTTGTTCAACGACATGGCGTGGGTGACCTTCTCCAGCCAGACCGGTTTCTTGATCGGACAGAGCGTGATCCTGGCGCTGGCCATCTTTCTCGATCGTCAGGCCCAACCGGTCTTCCGCCCCTGGGTCGCGCACTTCAATCTGCTCGTCGCCGCGGCATTGGTGCCGGCCTCGTTCGTGGGCCTGGCGACCGGGGGTGGACCCATCGCCTGGGACGGCCTGTTGACCTTCTGGGTCAAGAACATCGCCATCGGCTCGTGGATCGTGGTCATGGGCGTCGTGCTCGGACGGACGATCCATCGCCAGAGAGCGGCAGACGAAGCTGGCGCTTGACCATGGACGCAAACCGCCCACCGTCGACCGCCGGACCACCGAAATCCCTGCCGGGGCGCCTTGCCTGGCATTGGCGGTGCAACCCGAAGATCGAATTGTGGATCGCGTGGTGGACGATGGTCGTCTTCTACAACCTCTTTGGGCTGCTCTTCTTCGTCGTCACCCAAACCCAGCCGCCGCCCGCGCCCTGGTGGGAGCCCGAGCGGATCGTGCAGTGGTTCGACGACCACCACTACGGTCTACTCATCGGCTTCGCCTTCGTCTTCCTGATCGCTGGTATGACGTCGATCATGAATGCGTTCATCGCGTACTCGATGCGACGCATGTCGGTCAGTCGCGCCTTCGCATACTCCTACCTCGTCATCTACGCCCTCAGTACGCTGCCGGGGATGCTGCTTCTCGGCATCGGCTTGACGGTGGCCGCCATGCGACCCGATCGCGACCCCGCGATCATCCACTGGCTCTACGATTTCGCCTTCATGACCTTCGACGGGACGATGGGTGTCTTTTTGGTGGGCTCGCTGATCTGGATGCTCGCCATCCTGCTCGACGAAAATCGCGTCTTCCCGAAGTGGTTCGGCTACTTCAATCTCTGCAACGCCCTCACCGAAGTCGTCGTCGCCCCGGCCTGGATGTTCAATTCCAGCTGGGTCTTCGGTTGGAATGGCGTCGTCACCTACTGGCTGCAGATGGTCGTCTTCATTTCCTACACCGCCGTCTTCATCCGCCTGCTCCGGCAGATGATTCTGCGCGAAGACTTCGGCACCGGCCCCCTTCCCGTCCTCGAGGCAGACCGGGCGGCACCGGGCCTGTGGGCGCCACGATGACGGAGGAAATCGGAGCGCCGGCCGACGCAATCCGAGCCGCAGACGCATCCGATCCGGCCCCGGGGGGCAGCGCCCGCTTCGTACCCGGCCAGCCGGACATGTGGGTCTTCGTCTTCATCGAGAGCTTCCTGTTCACGGCCTACTTCGCGGTCTACGTCCTCTGTCGGACCCAGAACCTCGATCTCTATCTCGAAGCCCAATCCCACCTCGATCTCCGCCTCGGGGCCGGCAACACGCTGCTCCTGCTCACCAGTTCCTGGTCCATGGCGCGATGCGTGCACGCCGCGCGCAGCAAAGCGTACGAGGCTGCGCTGCGGAATGCCTTCCTCACCGCGCTCTTTGGCATCGCCTTCCTCGTCTCCAAGGTACTGGAGTGGTCGGCGGAGATCGGAAACGGGTTTACCTACGACACCAACGAGTTCTTCTCCTTCTACTACTTCCTCACGGCACTTCATTTTCTCCATCTTCTGATCGGGTTCGTCTTCCTCGGGATCATCGTCTTCCAGCTCTGGAGCCCCGCGCGTCGCTCCCAGGAACTCATCGAGACGGGTTCGACGTATTGGCATACGATCGATTTCCTGTGGGTTCTCATTTTCGCGCTCCTCTACGTCCTGAGGTGATCGATGAGCTCCGCCGCCGAAAGAAGACTCGCCAGCGTCTGGTTGTTGCTCGCGGCCATCACCGTGGTCCAACTCGGGCTCGATTCAATCGATGGACAGGGACCACTCCAGCCCAACGGCTGGATCACCTCGGCGATCATCGTGATCGCGCTGCTCAAGGTGCGCCTCATCCTGCTCGAGTTCATGGAACTCCGACAGGCACCGGCCCGTCTCGTCCGCCTGGCCGAATTCTGGGTTGTCCTGACCGGCGCCACCCTCCTCGGAATCTACTTCCTGGGCCGGGCGCTCTGGGCGGGTTGACGCGTCCCCGGGCCGGGCCGGGACATCTGGAGGCGATCACCCGCGCCCTCGATCGAGATCGCGACGCCAGCCCAAACGTCAGCGCCTGCCTCCAATCCGACCCCCTTCTCCCTTCCCGTCCGGTCGGAGCAAAGGAGGATGGATCCGCGTACCGGCACCCGCCCGGTAGAGACGCAGCGACCGGCCCCGGCCCCCCGCACGGACCCGACCGAGATCTTCGACAAATCCGTCGGGGCCTTCGAGATTCCTCACCCTGCGCTCGAAATTCTTCGCACTCAATTCCCCGGCGCTGCAGTTCCAGACGACCTCGTAGACGCGACGAAGTTCCGGGATCGTGAACGCGACGCCACACAGACGATTCGCAATCGTTTCGTTCTCGAGCGTTGCCCGCACCCGCTCCAGTGCATCGCGAAAGATTAGCGCGTGGTCGAAGGCGAGCGCCAAGCGCCTCCGCCCCTGGAGGCGGGCGACGGGAACGAGGAGGGCACGGCGCGCATCGGAACCTCCGCGGGGTTCGGGAAGATTCGGGACGATTCCCCACCAGGCCACGGTGACGACGCGCTCACCGGGTCGGTCCAGATAACGCGGGTCGCGATCGGGAGCGCCGTAGCTTGCGAGTTGTCGAAGGTCGGTC
Organism: bacterium; assembly: GCA_029976905.1. Taxonomy (GTDB): domain Bacteria; phylum Desulfobacterota; class Binatia; order UBA12015; family UBA12015; genus VGTG01. The sequence continues at coordinate 2,923 of JAPOLW010000323.1, forward strand.
CGCTTCAGTCGGATCCCGGTCTCCTCGGCGAGTTCCCGAATCGCGCAGCGATCGAGGTCCTCGTCTTCTTCGAGAAATCCGCCGGGCAGCGCATAGCCCGGCGGGTTCCCCCCTCGCTCGACGAGAACGACTTGGAGCGTGTCGTCGCGGATCGTGAAGAGGACCACGTCCGTGGTGACGTAGCTCACGGGAAACCTCCTGGCAGATTGCCGGTTCTTCCGGGCGCCCTTGTTCGGCATGGCGACTACTAAAGGGAGGAGCGCGACCCCGACAAGAGGCGGGTCGGACGGGAGCACATCCCGCAATGCAGTCTGCCATGCTGCCCCCCCCACCGGACCGCAATCGGCCGCTTCGTCCGAAGTGTCCCGAATCGCGAAACTTTTTGTCTTGCCCGGCGTGGGGCAGGTCCCCATACTTAATGCCTTCGAATCTCGAACGTTCCGTGTGCCCCGAGGGAGCGGGGCGCAGAAACCGTCCGCCACCTCGCGCTCCTTCGCCGCTCCTGTCGTGCAACGACATGGAGCAGAGTCCTCCCGGCCCCGGCCATTCCACCCATACTTTCCAAAACCCGAATCGTTTTACCTTCTCGACGGGAGGACGATTTGGGCAATCCATGCTTCCCCACCCAGTCCAAGGTTCCAGCAACTGAAAAGCGAGATCCGCCTCGCCTTCGCATCCCCGCATCGCGCCACCCGACCCGACCAAGGAGAAACGCCTCATGAACCCCATCCCCCGCCATGTGTTGCAGGCCGCTCTCGCAACGACCCTACTCCTCGGTCCGTGGGTCAAAGGCTCGCCCGCCCAACCCCCCGCCGCGTCCCCCTGGCCCATGTTCCAGCATGACGCCCAGAACACCGGGCGAACCGACATCAATGGACCCGCAGGCCCGAACGTCAAGATCCAGTGGATGTTCAAGGCCGACGCCCGGGTGCGCACCGGCCCTTCGGTCGGCGCAGACGGAACGCTCTACCAGGCCAACAACCGAAAGAGGCTGATCACGGCCCTCGATCCCGCCTCCGGTGCGAAGATCTGGGACACCAATGTCACGGCGATCCAGGGCAAGTTGAAGGCGGCCGATCCCGATATGTCGCAACCGGCCATCAGCATCCACAACGGGCAGCCACGCGCCTATATCGGGGCCCGCGACAACAATGTCTGGGTGATCGATCTGAACACGGGGGTCGGGATTTCCTATTGGCACGTCCCCTGGGACGGTGACGTCACCACGCCGATCACGATCGGGCCCGACCAGAAGATCCACATCGGATCGGGAGCGATTGGCCGGGGGCTGTACTACTCCCTCTCCGACGAGGGCGCGGCGCTCGCCGTCCAGACCGAAAACCGCCTCATCGGCTCGCTGCAGAATGCCGCCCCGGCGCTCAGCACGGACGGAAACCACGTCTTCGTTTCGCTCAAGCGAGACGTCGTCAAGTTGGAGAACGCGACCGGCAACGTGGTCTGGCGCTGCCGCTTCCCCAATCGCGGCATTGGTGGCCGCCGGCAGAACTACAGCGCGGTCATCTACAACGATGGCGTCGACACACAGGACGAACTCGTCATCTTCGTCGCCGGCAAAGACGGCCTCATGGCCCTCGACCCCAATGCGGGGTCGGACTACGACTGTGCGCCGGTCTGGAACTTCGTCGCCCCCTACCCACTGGGCGGCCGGTCCGGAGCCAGAGAACGCGTCCTGTCGGCTCCCGCGCTCGGGGCAGACGGAACGCTCTACGTGGGCGCGAGCAAGACCCAGAGGTCTGCCCACTTCTATGCGATCGACATCCTCGACGGCTCGATCAAGTGGGAGCACGCGAATACGGAGAGAGGCCAGTACGTGAACAACCAGGCCGCCGTGGATGCGAGCAACCGGGTCTACGTGCCCTTCGGGGGCAAGCTCTTCGCCTTCGACGGTGCCGGTGACGGGAACGGCGGCAGCAGGGTCCTTTGGACGGTCGATCTCCCGTCGAAGAAACTCGAGACCGGGGCGGTCGTTGGAACGGAAGGTGCCGTCTACGCCGGTTCTGGCCGCCACCTCGTCAAGGTCGTCAACCAATAATAACGGCACTCTGGCGTTGGGGGCGGATCGCACGGATCCGCTCCCGGCGCCATTGCTCGACGTCCTTCCCGGACCGGGTCTGGCCGGGAAGTCCTCCCCGACGGGACCGTACCCCATCGCCGCCACGCGCCAGGCACGGACCTCTCCT
>JAPOLW010000324.1 GCA_029976905.1 bacterium
ACTTCCCGGACCACGCCCACCGCATCGAAGGGGATCGACTCGATCTCGAGACGACCCGCCTCGATCTTCGAAAGGTCCAGGATGTCGTTGACCAGAGCGAGCAGGCCCCCGCCGGACTTGCGCACGCTGCGCACCAGTTCTCGCTGTTCGTCGTCGAGATCCGAATCCAACAGCATGTCGCTCATCCCGATGATGACCGAGATCGGCGTGCGCACCTCGTGGCTCAGGGTCGCCATGAAGGCACTCTTGGCGCGGTCCGACCGGGCCAGCACGTCGCGGGTCTCGGCCAACTCGCGCAGGGACCCCGCCTTGAAGGCATCGTAGATCAACGCCAGGAGGAGGATGACGATCAGTTCGCCCGAGCCGCGGAAGCGCCGGGAAGACTGGATGACGTCGACCGACGGCAGGAGGAACTGGGGGAGCGTGACCTGCCCCTCGCGGACGAATACCAGCAGAATCACCTCCGTGACCGCCAGCCCCCCCCAGAGCAGACCGGCCCGCCAGCCTCCCATCAGCACGGCGACCAGGGGCACGATCGCGGTGGCGAGAAGCGGCGTGTCGCCTACCGAAGCGCGGGCGAAATTCCCGAAGCTGATGGTGAGCGTGATGGCCGCGATGTTGAGGTTTGCGGCCAGCGCGATGGATCCGGTCGAGCGCAGCAGAAAGGGGACGGCCAGAAGCCAGGCGGCTGCGATGAGGGGCCAGTGGGAAATGGTGGCAGAGCCGCCGAGGTGGGCGTTGACACTGCCGATCCCGACCAGAAAGGCCCCGAAGAAGCTGACGCCGATGACAATACGGGCCTGTCGCTGCGCTTCGGTGCCGAGGACCCGGATCGACTCCGGGATGAACGGATCGGCGACGGCGGCCGAGAGGCCACCTCGCAATGGAAGAAAACGTCGCACGGGGTGAAGGGATTCGGTCGAGCGACCGGCCGAACATCATGCCGCCCGGTCCCCTCCCGTAGGCGGAGAAGAGCGCGATCCCGCCCAAAAAGTCAACCCCTATCTGCCGCCGGGCTCAATCCTCCGCGAGTGCCGCCTGAGCAGCGGCCAGCCGCGCGATCGGAACCCGGAAGGGCGAGCAGGAAACGTAGTCGAGCCCGATCCCGTGGCAGAAGACCACCGAGGCCGGGTCGCCCCCGTGCTCACCGCAGATCCCGCATTTCAGGCCCGGCCGCGCCTCCCGCCCCAGACGGACCGCATGGTCCATGAGGAAGCCGACCCCGGTCTGATCGACCGAGACGAAGGGATCGTCCTCGAGGACACCGCTCTCCACATAATAGGGCAGGAACTTACCGGCATCGTCCCGGGACAGTCCCATCGTCATCTGGGTGAGGTCGTTGGTCCCGAAGGAGAAGAAATCGGCATGACGGGCGACCTCGCCCGCCGTGATCGCGGCGCGCGGCACCTCGATCATGGTCCCGATCGTGTAGGGAACCTTGACCTTGTACTCGGCGACGACCGCCTGGGCGACGCTCTCGGCCAGGTCCCGCAGGCGCTCGAGCTCGAGCTCGACCCCGACCAGCGGAATCATGATCTCGGGCAAGACCTTGACCTTGCGGCGGGCCAATTCGCAGGACGCCTCCATGATCGCGCGGACCTGGATCTCGTAGATTTCCGGGAAGGTGATGCCGAGCCGACAACCGCGGTGACCGAGCATCGGATTGAGCTCATGCAGCGAGTCGCGCTTGTGGCGCAGCGCTTCCGCCGAGACCCCGATCTTTACGGCGAGGTCGGCGATTTCGTCCTCGGTATGGGGGAGGAACTCGTGGAGAGGTGGGTCGAGGAGACGAATCGTGACCGGAAGTCCCTTCATCGCAGAGAGGATTCCCACGAAGTCCTGCTTCTGCATGGGCAGGATCTTGGCCAGGGCCCGACGTCGCCCTTCGGTGTCGTCGGCGAGGATCATCTCGCGCACGGCGTCGATCCGATCTCCCTCGAAGAACATGTGCTCGGTCCGGCACAGGCCGATCCCCTCGGCGCCGAAGTCCCGGGCGACCTTGGCGTCGTTGGGCGTATCCGCATTGGCGCGCACCTTGAGCGTGCGCGCCGCGTCGGCCCACTTCATGAGCTTGTCGAAGTCGCCCGACAACTCGGGTTCGATCGTATCGACGAGCCCGACGAAGACCTCGCCGGTCGCGCCGTCGAGAGTGATGGGATCACCGGCCTTCACCTCACGGTCGCCGACCGACATCACGCCCTTCTCGTAGTTGATGCGCAACGCCCCGCAGCCCACCACACAGGGCTTGCCCATGCCGCGGCCCACGACGGCCGCGTGCGAGGTCGCTCCGCCGCGAGCCGTGAGAATGCCTTCGGCGGCATTCATGCCGTGAATGTCCTCGGGCGAGGTTTCGACCCGCACCAGGATGGTCTTGCGGCCGGCCTCGGCGGCCTCGGCGGCATCGTCGGCCGAGAAGACCACTGCACCGGCCGCCGCCCCCGGCGACGCCGGCAACCCTTTGGCGAGCAGGTCCTTTTCCGCCTTCGGGTCGACCTGGGGATGCAGGAGCGCGTCGAGCATGCCCGCCTTCACCCGGGTCACCGCGACCTTCGGCTTGATCTGTTTCTCCTTCACCATGTCCACCGCGATCTTCAGCGCCGCCGCCGCCGTCCGCTTGCCGTTGCGGGTCTGCAGCATGAAGAGCTTCTTGTTTTCGATGGTGAACTCGATGTCCTGCATGTCGCGGTAGTGCTTCTCGAGCGTGGCCGCGGTCCGGCGAAGCTCCTTGTAGGCCTTCGGCATGACCTCTTCGAGCGACGGGGCCTCCTTCTTGCGGGCGGCCTCGGACTGACCATTGGCGCGCGCGAGTTCACGCGAGGACTTGAGTGTGATCTTCTGCGGCGTCCGGGTCCCGGCGACGACGTCCTCGCCCTGCGCGTTGACGAGGAACTCGCCGTAGAACTCGTTGTTCCCGTTGCCCGGATCCCGCGTGAAGGCCACGCCAGTGGCACAATCGGGACCCAGGTTGCCGAAGACCATGGCCTGGACGTTGACCGCGGTTCCCCAGTCGGCGGGAATCGATTCGAGCTTGCGGTAGGTGATGGCTCGTTGGTTCATCCACGAACCAAATACGGCCCCGATCGCGCCCCAAAGCTGCTCCCAGGGATCTTCGGGGAATTCCTTGCCGGTGCGTTTGCGGACCAGATTCTTGAATTCGGTGACGAGCTCGAGCAGATCGTGGGTCGTCAGGTCGAGGTCGTTCTCCGTTCCGCGCGCTGCCTTCTTCTCTTCGATCAGAAGCTCGAAGGGGTCGCGCTCGGTCTTGCTCTCGGGCTTCATCTCGAGAACGACATCGCCGTACATCTGCACGAAGCGCCGGTACGAGTCGTACGCAAAACGCTCGTTGCCCGAGGCTTCCGCAAGGCCGACGACGGTCTTCTCGTTGAGGCCGAGGTTGAGGACGGTATCCATCATGCCCGGCATCGAGGTCCGCGCACCAGACCGAACCGAGACCAGCAAGGGGTTGGCACCGTCGCCGAAGCCCTTGCCCATCAAACGTTCGACCTTCGCCATGGCCTGCGCGACCGCGCCGGCCAGCTCGCGCGGGTAGGTCCTTTTATGGTCGTAGAAATAGGAACAGACCTCGGTCGAGATCGTGAAGCCCGGAGGAACCGGGAGGCCGAGCGATGCCATCTCGGCGAGATTGGCGCCCTTGCCGCCGAGCAGGTTCTTCATCTCGGCGCGCCCATCGGCCCGGCCGCCGCCGAAGGCGAAAACGTATTTGGTCTTCTTGGCGGCCTTCTTCTTGTTGCCCGCCGAAGCACGGCTGGCCGCCTTCTTCGCCGCTTTCTTCTTTCGCGCCGGGGCACTCTTGCCGGCCTTCTTCCCCGCCGCCTGCCGCCTGGAGGATCCGCTCCGCGAGCCGCTCGCCGCGCTCTTCTTGGTGCTCTTCTTGCGAGCGCCGGTCTTCTTGCCCTTCGCGAGCTTCTTCGCACGTGCCATGATCTGGATTTCCTCCGGTTGAACGCCCCGGTCGCCTCTGGGACCCCGCGTCAAAAGGCTGGTGCTTACCACCCGGATTCGGCGCCTGCCACGCTTTACGCAACTGCGTTGGACTTCGAACGATGAAACCGCCACCCCTCCGGAACATGGCCGAGGCGAAACCCGCTTCCGGGCGTCTGCCCGAGCCCGTCCCGGCCCACGTCCCGGTGATCGACGGGTTCCGGGGCGGTTCCGCCCTCCTGGTGGCGATCTTCCACTGCTGGCTCTACACCGATCCGACCCTGGACGGTGGACCTCTGCGCGCGCTGCTGGCCGCGGCCGGCCTCGGAGTCGATTTCTTCTTCGTCCTCAGCGGGTTCGTGCTCTTTTTGCCCGTGGTCCGACACCACGGACAGTTCGGCTCCGTCTGGGGCTACGCCGTTCGAAGGTGTGCCCGCATCGTTCCCGCGTACTACGTCGCCCTCGTCCTCCAGGGCGCCGCGACCCCGTGGCTGACCCGGTGGGCCTCCCCCTTCACCAGCATCGGCGGCTGGATGGTCCTGTTGATCCATCTGCTCTTCCTCCAACACTCGGCCCCCCGGTGGCTGCTCCGTCAATTCGACTACCAGGGCGGTGTGATGGGGTTCGGGGTAAACGGCGCCCTATGGTCGCTCTCGATCGAGGCGATCTTCTACGCCGCCCTACCGCTGGTGGCAGGCGCCTTCTTCCGGCGGCCACGGGCCGGGTTGATGATCGGCGTCCTCGCAGCGCTCGCCTGGCGTTGGCTCGCGTTCGAACTCCCCCCGGTGGCCGAAGCGGTCGGCGCCGCCCGGGCCGTGGAGGGTAACGCTCCCCGTCTGCTCACCCAATTTCCCGGCTACCTCGGACACTTCGCGTTCGGAATGGCAGCCGCCCAACTTTATGTGCAGGGCCGGCAAAGCGACAGGCCCGGCTGGAGCCGACGCCCCGAAGGACTCCAGCTCACCTTCCTGCTCCTCCTGGTCCTGGCGATGATCCGTTACGGCAGCGTCGAGACGGCACAGGCGTCGGGGATCTACGCCCGGTATTTCGACGATCTCGTCCCCGCGGCCGCCTTTGCCGGCCTGATTCTCACCACCGCACTGGCGTCGCCGCGGGCGCAATGGCCGTTCGCGAACCCCGTCTCCCGCTGGCTCGGC
>JAPOLW010000325.1 GCA_029976905.1 bacterium
GCTCCAGAATCGTCATCATAGTGTCCATCCGAGCCACGACGCTTCCCGCCTCGCCAGTCTCATCCGTCGAGACGATTTCGAAGTCCATGATTTCAAAGGCAGATTTGCGACGCGCCATGAATTGAGACCGCTTTAGCTGCTCGCGGGCCTCGGGGTCGATGAGCCCCGACCAGACCTCGTCCCAGCTCCCTTTTTGCCTCAAGTCCATGTATTCCCTGGCCCTGCTCGCCAGATCATCCGCTTTGGCATGCTCTGTGCATGCCGCCAGGGCGACCAACACGACGAAGAGTGCAACCACGCGGACGCCACGCGGAGAACGAGAAGAAACCGGCGCTCCTCTACGCACGGCCCTCCCCTTTCTCCCCACGTGGCGCCTCGTCCGGAAGCTCCCCGCTCCAGACGTGACGCAAACGACACACCCCCCAATCCGTTCCCGGATTCGTGACCGAGAACGGCGCCTCCCCCTCCTTGACGTCGAGCATGACCAACGGGCGCCGATCGTCAATGGCCGCCACGTTGAAATGGTAGGAGCCCCCAAAAAGTGGCAGCTCCGGAAAATGCACAGAGATGTAGAAGGAATCAGGCCCGATCTCGCGTGGCTGCACGCTCGACAGGTCCGAGGAGCCGCAGTGGCAGACCAGGCCGTCGCTGCGAACGACTCCGACGGCGACTCCCGGCTCGATATCCGCGCCAGCCTCGCGCTGGAGCCAAACGCGCAGCGTCAGGGAATCGCCGGTCTCGAGCCGCCCGGCCGGGAGTCCCTGCCCATCGACCGCCTCGACGCGGCGGATTTCCAGTAGGGGAGCCGTCCCGTCGGGCAGACCCAACTCGCCCGCCAGGACGCGGCCGCGGCTGTGATCGGTATAGGCGTCACAGACCTCGGCGGCTGGTCCGCGCCGCACGACCCTGCCCTGGTCCAGCCAGAGCGCCTGACGGCAGAGTTTTCGGACCTGGTAGAGGTTGTGCGAGCAGAAGACCAAGGTCCCCCCGCGCCGCACGAAGTCGTCGATGCGCTCCGTGCACCGGGCCTGGAAGCGCTGGTCGCCGACCGCGAGGGCCTCGTCGATGACGAGGATGTCGGGTCGGACAGCGGTGGCCACCGAGAAGGCGAGGCGCAAAAACATGCCAGAAGAATAGGTTCTGACGGGTTGGTCGATGAATTCGCCCAGGCCCGAGAAGCTGATGATGCCCTCGACCTCGGCGGCGATGGTCTCCCGGGAGAGCCCCTGGGCCTGGCCGGCAAGAAAGATGTTCTCGCGGCCGCTGAACTCCCCGTGCAGGCCCGCTCCGAGCTCGAGGATCGAACCAACGCGCCCGCGGATCTCCAGCGCACCCTCGGTTGGCGTCGCCGCCCCGGCAAGCATGGCCAGAAGGGAGGTCTTTCCGGCGCCGTTGTCTCCCACCAGACCGAGTGTTTCGCCCCGGTCGAGTTCGAAGGAGAGGTCGCGAACCGCCCAGAAGGTCTCGTGATGCACTCCACGGCCCAGCCATTCGCGGGCCCGGTCGAGAGGGCGCCGATAGCGGCGGTATCCCTTGCCGAGCCCTCGTGCAGAGATGGCCCTCATACCAGGTCCGGAATCTCGGAGCGGCCGCGCTCGATGGCGGCGGCGCCCGCGAAGAGCGCCATCAGCGCCCAACCGGCACTGTAGGCCAGAGCCCCCCAAGGAGTCGGCCCTCCCACCGCAAGTACTCGGAATCCCTCCACAATCCCGCACATCGGATTGAGCGAGAGGAAGCCCCGCAGCCCTTCCGGTGCGATGTCGAGGGTGTACACGATGGGTGTCAGATAGAACCATGCTTGCAAAGCGGCCACCACAACCTGGGCCGTATCCCGGAGATAGACGTGCAAGACTCCTAAAATCCAACCGATTCCAATACCCAGGGCGACCTGAATCGTGAGCGGAATCACACAGAACACAACCGACGGCGCCGCAGCCTCTCCCAGAAGCGGCATGACCGCGACCAGGAGCCCCAAACCGACCAATTCCTGGGCAACTGCGGCCAAAACGGGCTGCACGACCACGATTTCGGGCCGGAAGGCCATGCGGCGTACCAGCACACCGCCGTCGACGAGCGCCGTCGTCGCCTTGGCCAGGCCCTCTTGCAGGGCCAACCAGGGCAGAAAACCCCAGGCGAGCGTCACAGCGAACGGAACGCCGCTCGGGCCGCCGAGGCGGATCTGCAAGACGAGCGAGAAGACGGTGGTCAAAATCGTCAGTTGAATCAATGGGTTGAGGACTGCCCAGAGAAGGCCGGCGCTGGAACCGGCATATCGGGCGCGCAGATCACGTACCACCAGGGAGGCGAGAAGATCCCGTTGCCGCCAGAGTTCTCGTATCGGACCCGTCGTCACCGCACCGTCCCATGGCGTAGGTAACGCTTCTGGCGCTCCCGTGCGTCCACCCGGGCGACCCCATCGCGGGCATCCTCGGACCGCGGGTCGAACGCGAGGGCCTGCTCGAAGGCGGCGCGGGCCGAGGCGTCGGCCCCCATCGAAAAGTGGGTCCAACCCAAAAGGGCGTACGTTTCGGCGTCTGGCTGGATCTCGACCGCGCGGCGGGCCAGGGAAAGGGCCTCCCCGTCGTTGCCCAGCCGCCCCTCGAGGATCGCGAGCGCCCCGAGAACCCCGACGTCGGCCGGCGCCTCTGCGTGCGCCCGGCGAAGAAGCTGGCCGGCCGCTTCGAGTCGGTTCCCACGCGCCCAGGAGGCGGCCAGGTTCTGTTTGGCGCGCAGTGAGGCAGGCCTCTCCTCGAGGGTATGCGACCAAAGCGTCTCATCGTCCCTCCAGACCCCAGTGCGCGCGTGCGCCCGGGCGCCCAGGGCGGCGATCAAGACCACGGCGACGATCAGCGTTGCCCGGGGCCGATGCCGGGCGAGCCCAGCAGTCGCGTCGCCGGCAGCCAGAGCCAGTCCGGCGAGCGGAAGGTACGCGTTGTGCTCCGAGACGATCTCGCGATACGGCACGATCTGGGACACCGGAAGCAGGGCGACCGGGAACCAGAGCAAACCGGCGCCGCCCCGCCCACGCCACAAGAGGATCACCCCGGCCGCCAGCACGGTGAGCCAGGCCAGCAGGCTCGCCGCAGCCGCGCCGTCGAGAGAGGTGGTTGGAAGCGGCCAGGCGGGAGGCCGGTAGTCGGCCGAGAGATCGGACGGCCACAGGGCCAGCGATCCGTATCGGCCGAGCACGTGCAGCGACAAAGCGGGCTGCGGCGCCAGGGGCCCTTCGGTCAGGCGGATCCAGGCCTCCTGGAGGCGGTCCAGGTAGATGCGGTCGATCACTGCGTAGAGGGCGATCATGCCGGCCGAAAGCGCCATCCACGTCGTCGAGGTCGCGCCGCGCAACGTTGGGTCCCGTCGTGCATGGGCGACGTAGAGGAGAAAAGCGAGTGCCGGAAAGACGGCGGCGTTCTCCTTGGCCCCGAGGGCAAGCACGGCAAAGCCAAGGGTCGCCACGAGGGTCGCCACGGTGCGCCCGGCCGACATGCGCGCCTCGCAAAAACGCCACCACGTGAGCAGACCCGCGAGGGTAAAGAGCGTCGCGAGCAGATCGCGGCGGCCGGAAACATAGACCACGGCCTCCGACCCGAGGGGGTGGACGGCGAACAGGCCGGCCGCCACACAGGCCGCGGCCCACGAGCCCGTCGTGCACCAGGCGAGCGCGTAGAGCGCCAGCACCACCAGCCCGTGATAGACGAGGTTGCTCGCATGGAATGTGGCGGGGTCGAGACCTCCGGCAAGCGTTCGATCGACCATGTAGGAAAACATTCGCACCCGCCGGTAGGACACGCCCCCCCGCCGGGGCGCGGGGGCGTCGGCCCAACGCGACAACGGCCAGGTCACCACGTCGTTTTCGACGACCAGCTGCCAGTCGTCAAAGACGAAACCGTGCGAGAGGGAGCCACCGTAGACGAGGGCGATCAGCGCAGCCAGGCCGAGCGCGGCTCCCACGTGGCGGAGCAGTGTCCTCAGTCCTCCAGCGTCCGATTCGGCAAGAGGTCCCGCGGGCGCTCCGCCGTCGTGGTGCGACTGCGCAGACGCTCCACCGTGCGCAACTGTTGCGGCGTCGGTGGCTGCAGGCCCTTTGTGCGTTCGATCTCGTCGACCACGTCCCACAGACGATCCTTGTAGCTCTGTGTGACTTCCAGCGCCTCGGCGCGGTTGCGCACCACGTGCGGCGTGAGCAGGATGATGAGTTCGACGCGTCGAACATCACTGGACTCGAATCGGAAGAGCTGGCCCATCACCGGGATGTCCATCAGGTAGGGCACGCCGCTGCGCGACCGGCTGGTGGTCTCCTGGATGATGCCTCCGATCAGGAGCGAGTCGCCATCCTGGACGACGGCTGTCGTCTCGGCCTCACGCAGGATGAAGGCAGGCGAACCCGTCGAGCTGGAGAAGTTGTCGTCCACCTCGCTGACCTCCTGCCGGACCTGGAGGTTGACCAATCCGTCGGCGTTCACCTGCGGAAGGATGTTCAGGATGACACCCGTATCCCGGTACTGGACCTGCTGAACGAGGTTGGCGGTTGCGAGGGTCGATTGCTGGGTCGACGTAATGATCGGGATCGACCGGCCGATGTTGATCGACGCCTCCCGGTTGTCGGCCGTGAGCACGTGCGGGCTTGCGAGCACCTTCAGGCGACCGGCCTCGGCCAGAGCCGTCAGCGTGAAGCGAAAGGTGGATTGGTCGGTGATGATCGCCGTCAGCGCACCGGCGCCATCGACAGCGAGAAGTCGCTTGAGAACGTTGTCGTTGATTCCCGCCGACTGGGCGGTCGAGCCGAGCGTTCCCAACGCCCCGTCGTTGGGAGTGACCGACGCCGTCGGCGCCGGGGCGGGGACGTTCCCCACGCCTCCGGTATTCGTCAGCACCGACTGAAGGCCCATGTCCATGCCTTTGTTCAGGCTGATTTCGGCGATCAGGACTTCGATCACCACCTGCCGGGGAACGACGTCGAGGTCCCGGAGTACCTTGCGGATCTCCTCGTAATCCTGCTTGGTGGCGAGCACCACGAGGGAGTTGGAGATCTCGTCGGCGACGATGCGCACCTCCTCCTTGAAAAAGGAGAGAGGCCCCTCGCCTCCGGCAAGCACG
>JAPOLW010000326.1 GCA_029976905.1 bacterium
CCCGAGATGGACACCCGCGACTTCGCCTCCTGCGTCGCGCGGCATGCGCGCGAGATCGAGGCGTTCCTCCCCGACGTGCTGGTGGGTTCCTCGTTTGGCGGTGCCGTGGTCCTCGAACTCCTGCACTGCGGTACGTGGCGCGGCCCCACGCTTTTGCTCGCCCAGGCGGGGCTCCGTCGGAATCCGCACGCGACCTTGCCCGACGGCGTGTCGGTGTGGCTCGTCCACGGGACGTCGGACGACGTCATCGAGGTGGGAGACAGTCGGCGCCTCGCGTGCTCCGGGACGCCCGGACGAGTGCGCCTTTTCGAAGTCGAAGATGATCATTCCCTGCACGCAACGGTGGCGAGCGGACGGCTCGTGGAGATCGTGCGGGAGTTGGCCGCGGAGCGACGATGAAGGCTCGGATCGACGGTTATCAAAACTTCCCGGGAGAGCATTGCGGGAGCGTTTCCATGCGTGGACTTCTGAACCACTACTGTGGGCTGCAGCTTCCCGAGGCCGCCGTCTTCGGTCTCGGCTCTGGTCTCGCCTGCGTCTACCTGTCCGGCGAGAATATCGATCCCGCACGAATGCTCTTTGGCCGCACCATCCATCTCGAGGTCGATCTCGCCGACAATCTTCAGGCGGACTACCGCGAGCAGACCGAAGAGGACGACGATCTCGCCTGGGAGCACGTCCGCGAGGAGGTGATGGCGGGCCGCCCGACGATGCTCTCCGGCGACATCTTCTATCTCGACTACCGCGAGTACAAGGTGCACTTCCCCGGCCACCGCTTCGTCTTGTTGGGGTTCGACGACGATCGGCAAAAGATCTGGATCGCCGACCGCATCAACGTCGAGCCCGAGCTCTGCTCCTACGAGGCGCTTCGCAAGAGTCGCAATCCTCCCGAGGGGATGTCGACGCACAACCTCTGGGGACGCTTCCATGGGAGCGAAGTCGGCCGACCTCTCGTGGACGCGGCCCGCGTGGCGATCGAACGCTGCGTCCAGGGGATGCTCACCGGTGTGGCACCCGACGTGTCCGGCGTCGACACCGCTGCGGTGGCGACCGGCATCCCGGCGATCCGACGCCTCGCGCGGGACATTCCGGGCTGGGCCGAACGCGACGATGCGACCTGGATCGCCTCCTATAATGCGCGCTGCATCGAGAAGTTCGGCAATGGCGGAGGAAACTTCCGTCGCCTGTATGCGGGCTTTCTCAGCTGGGCGCGCGCGCTCGACACGGCTCTGGTTCCCGCCGGGGCAGACGCCCGGGCCATGGCCGCCGCCGATGGCTGGACCGCACTGTCGGAGATCTTGTCCGAGGCCGCCCGCGGCGGCGCGCCCCCTTCCGTGTGGTCGCGTGCCGGCGCGCAAGCAGAACACATCGCAGACCTGGAGGAAGAACTCTTCGAATTCCTCGCGTCTTGAGGCCGGTCGGGTCGTTCCCGTCGGCGCTCGCTGCCTCTTCCTCGCGCCGGGGCGTGCTCTGGTCAGTCGCTTGCGAGGGCACCGGCGTCGAGCGCCTCGCGTACCTTCCGGGAGAACTCGCGTTCGTCCCTGCCATGCAGGAGCGCGTTGCGTGTTTGGGGATCCTCGAACCCACGCGCGATTGCGGCGAGGATCTCCAACTGCGCTCCGTTGTCGCCCTCCGGAGTGAGGACGAGGAAGACAAAGTGAACGGGCTGGTCGTCGATCGCATTCCACTCGAGACCCTCGAGGTGGCGCGCGAATCCGATACAGGGTCGATGGAGATCCGGCAGGCGCGCGTGGGGCACGGCGATGGCCGAACCGAGCGCCGTCGACATGGTCTCTTCGCGCGCTCGTACGGCCTGACGAACGAGTTCGGGTCGCAGACCGGCCTGGGGCGCCAGGTGGTTGGCGAGCACGTCGATGGCCTCGAATCGATCGACGGCCGCCAGGCTCGAGAGGATCCCCCCGCTCTCGAGGAAGGTCGCGATGGTTCCGGTTTCGCGGCGGTGCAGCGCCCAGGCGAGTGCGGGGCCGACGACGATCGACGAGACGATCGAAGCAAAGACGATCGCAACGAACATCTGCGGTCCGATGACCTGCTGGTCTCGTGCAACGGCGGCGAGAAGGACGCCCATCGATCCGCCGGGAACGTGGGCGATCGCGACCGACACACGGTCGGCGGCGGGAAGTCGGCTCCAGAGCGTTCCGAGCCAGGCTCCGACGTATTTGCCGAAAATCGAGAGCGACGAAATCGCGATGACGAGTTCAGGTACGAACTCTGCGACGAAATCGACGTGCAGGCAGATGCCGGCGAAGTAGAGTGGAACGAAGACGCTTTCGACCATCTGGGTGATGACCGACCGCGTATGTTCGGAGAGCGCCCGATGGTCACCGGCCATCAAGCCCGCCACGAGAAACCCGAATACGGGGTGGATGTCGAGTGACGCGGTGAAGACACCGGAGGCCAGGCCGAGGCAGACGACGACCGACAGGGGGGCGGCGGGGTTGGGGTAGCCGCGCTCGTCGAGGGTTCGCAGGAGTCGGGTCGTCCAGGACCGCCCCAGGGTTGCCGCGAACGCGCTGAATGCCACCACCGCCACGATGCTGACGATCGCCGATCCGGTACCGGGCCCGGCGCCGCCGAGGCTCAGGACCATGGCCAGCACCGCCCAGCCGAGCAGATCGTTGATCGCCATGGCCGAAAGCAACAGAAGGCCGAGGTCGGACTTGGCGATCCGGAGGTCGAGCAGCAGTCGTGCGACGACGGTGATCGCGGTGATCGAAACGGCGGCACCGACCAGGAGCGAGAACGATGCCCGCGTCGTGGGGACCTCGGCCCAACCGTCGAACATCGACCACGCCGTTGCCGTTCCCAGGGCGAGGGGAACGACGACTCCGGTGACGGCGATGGACAGCGATTGCCGGCGCAACTTCCACGCCGAAGCGACGTCGACTTCGAGTCCGATCACGAGCAGGAGGAAGAGGATTCCGATCTGTGCGGTTGCCTCGAAGAAGGCGAGTTGGACGGGTTCGCTCGGAAAGAGTGCGCCGAAGACGCCGGGGGCGACATTTCCGAGGACGGAGGCTCCGAGCAGGAGGCCGGCGAGGATCTCACCGACCAGGGGCGGCTGTCCCAGACGCCGCGCGACCTCGCCCAGCAGACGGGCGCTTGCGAGCACCAGCAGAAGCTGGGTCAGGAAGAGCAGGAGTTGTCCCTCGTGCACGCGAGGGACCTCAGCCGCGGGGGGCCGGGGGGTCGAGCCGGTCGTGGCCGTCCAACGAGGCCCTTCGCAAGAGGGTGATCGGCCCGACGTCCGCGACGATGAGACATCCAGCCAGCAGGGAACCGTAGACGAACCAGAGGTGGATGTGTGTGCTCGCGGGAGCCGGGCCGGTACCGGTCAGATCCGTGTGCAGCCACCCGATGCGCGCGGCGAGGGCTGCAATCAGGGCGATGGCGGAGCCGCGCATGGCACGGCCGGCCGCCAGTGCCATGCCGCAGACGATCTGGGCGGCGAGGACCACCGGCGGCCACCCCGGCCCCGCGCCCGCGAGAGACCAGGCGTCGCTGGTGGCGTCGTAATCGTGCGCGAGCCAGAGGGCATCGGCAACGAAAAAGCCGCCGAGGAGGATCCTTCCGAGTTCGAGGGCGCGGAGGTCGATCGGAGTGCCGGCGTTGGGTGCGGCAAAGGCGAGGAGGAGACAGCCGACCAGCGCGACTTGACCGAGGAGGGCCTGCGCGTTGATTGTCCCGTGTCGTTCGAGAGGATACTCGCCGATGCCGCCGGGGCCGAGATCGGTATGCAGGAGGACTGCGATTGCGCCCGCCACTGCCATCAGGGGCAGGATCGCCGTGCGGACGGAACGACCGACGACCAGGAGGGCGCCGCTGCCGACGTAGACGAGGGCGATCGGAGGGATCAGAAAGGCGGGCGCTCCCGCGCTCTGGAGATAGGCGGCGCGCTGGTCCCAGGTCGCGAGCCACCACATCCCGTCGAGCAGAAAACACAGGCCGAGGAGTGCCCGGCCGATCGTCGACGATCGCGGCATCGTTCGCGGGTGCGTGGCCGGGGCTCGGCTCAGTGTCCCGTGGGGGAGGTGGCCCGGCCCGACCGGAGGATTCCGATGCACCCGGGGCGGGATGCGTTCCCGGGTCGGAGGTTCTTCATCCGCCGGTCGCCGATGGCGCGGCCCGCCGGGAGTTTTGCGATCATCATCCTGACTCCTCTCCCCGGAAACTCCCGTGGTAGCGGATTTCGTTCCCGATGACGACACCTGTGTGATTGCCCGGCGGAGTTCGGGAGGTCTCCCGCTCGATCCGGCAGGCGTCCAGCGGCCCTTGTCGCGTCGCTCCGGAGGTCGGCGCAGCGAGCGAACGATCGGCATGCTTTCGGCCGGGTCGCGCAACGGAGTTCACAGACCGATCAGGCGTACCCATCGCCCGTTCTATTCGCGCCAGGGGTTATCGGTGGAGGCAGGTTGTGGCACACCGACACGGCAAAGCACGAGGAGGAACGCAATGGAATTGCGCAATCGCTTGAATCGGATTCTTTTCGAACGAGGCCTCGCCGAGGGTGAACTCGCTTCGGTGTGCCGCCTCGACCAGGGGCATCTGAATCGCATCAAGAACGGCCGTGTGAAGCCTTCGCTGGTCACTGCGTTGCGAATCGGCAACGCCCTGGGACTGCCGATCGACCGGATCTTCTACCTGGAATGGCGCGACGGAGCGGTCCCGGCACGACCCCGTGCCAACGCGCGCGTCGATCGGGAAGGCAGCGCCACGGCCGCGGACGGTCGCCGGGCATCGTTGCGTGGAGAGCCGCGCTCCGCGCGCGCGGACCGGCGTTGAGGGCCTACCGGTGGTTCGTTGCTCGCGTGGACGACGTGTCGATCGGTCAGGCGAACAACCGGACGAGTCCTGACCGCATCCGCGTGCCGCTCGTGGTCGCGGCGGCGCGCGACCGTGGCGAGCCGTGGGGGGTCGGGCGGGGCCTTGGGCGGTCGGGGTGAGGGGTGGTGGCGGTGGTCGTACCCATGCCCAAAATACCTCGTGGAAAGTGGTGCCGTTCGACGAGATCGCGGTCTACCGAAGCGATCCAAGGCACGTCACGAAGCTAATGAGTCGTAGTG
>JAPOLW010000327.1:0-292 GCA_029976905.1 bacterium
TCTTCCTCGGTGTGACCGACCATCGAAATCTCCGGAATCGTGTAGATCCCGTAGGGGCAGAGTTCGGGGGTGTGCCGGACGGGTTGGCCGAACATGTGGCTGCTCGCCAGGCGCCCCTGTTCCATCGAGGTGGAGGCGAGGGCTGGAAAGCCGATCACGTCGCCCGCCGCATAGATGTGCGGGACATTGGTCTGGAAGTGTTCGTTGACCCGGATGCGCCCCCGTCGATCGACTTCGACTCCGACCTTCTCGAGCGCGAGTCGGTCGCCGTTCGCCTGCCGTCCCACGGTGT
>JAPOLW010000327.1:302-5083 GCA_029976905.1 bacterium
GCCTCCCCGCCGGTCGGATCGCGCAGGAAGTCGTGGGACGCGATGGGAAGGTTCGTCCTGGCGCACGCGACGGCCAATCGGCGAAGATAGTCGGCGTCGTCGCTTCCGTCGTCGTCGCAGCGCTCGTCGACGTCGACGGAGAGGACCTTCTCGCCGAAGCGAAGTGTCGTGTCGTGTTCGCGGAGATGGTAGAAGAGCGCCTCGATCGATTCCCGGTCGACGAATTCCAGCACTTCGCGTCGCTGGTCGATGAGCGTGACCCGCGCGCCGAGGGCCGCTGCCATCGAAGCGTATTCGACGCCGATCACGCCCGCGCCGACGACGATCAGCGACCGGGCGATGGGCTGCTCGGCCTGGCGGCCCATCACGAATTGGTCCGAATCGAAGATCTGGCGTCCATCGACCGGTACGGTGGGCGAATGCGCAGGTCGGGTTCCGCACGCGATCAGAAAGAGGTCGGCCCGGGTACGGCGCGGCGCATCTCGCTCGTTGTCGATCTCGACGGTCTGGGCGTCGACGAAGATGGCCCTTCCCTCGAGGATGGTGACGCCGTTGCGGGCAAGTTGGTCACGGACGACGTCCAATTCGCGGCTGACGACCTCCGTGACGCGGCGAGAGAGGTCCCCGAGGGAGATCTCGCGCTGGACGGCGTAGCTCTTTCCGTAGAAGACCTTCTGGCGATACCCCGAGAGGTAGAGCACGGCTTCCCGGAGCGATTTGCTCGGGATCGTCCCGGTGTGCAGACAGACGCCACCCAGGGCGGGTTTCCCGTCGGCGATCGCGACGCGTTTCCCGAGTTTGGCAGCGTTGATGGCCGCCTTTTGACCGGCGGGACCGCTCCCGATGACGACTAGATCGAAGTGGTCCGGCGACATCGACATCCCCTGGCCTCGAAGGCGAGATCCTAGCCGATCCCCGGACCGATGTCGCGTCGGTGGGGATTCTCCGTTTCGAGGTCGGGCTCAGTCTTCGTCTTCGGAGACGAACTCGAGGCTCAGTGAATTGATGCAGTAGCGCAGGCCGGTCGGGGCGGGGCCATCGTCGAAGATGTGACCGAGGTGGGACTCGCACGCGGCACAATGCACCTCGGTGCGGCGCATCCCGTGACTCGTGTCGGTTTCCTCCCCCACGCGGCCGGCTTCCGCCGGCGAATGGAAGCTCGGCCACCCGGTCCCGGAGTCGAATTTGGTGTCGGAGCGGAAGAGATCGCAACCGCAGCCCGCACAGCGGTACACGCCGCTTTCGTGGTGATCCCAGTAGGCGCCGGAGAAGGCGCGCTCGGTCGCCTTCTCGCGGCAAACCGCAAACCGATCCGGCGAGAGTTGGGCTCGCCATTCTTCCTCGGACTTTTCGACTTTCTTCGTCATCGGTGTGCTCCCGTCGCCGTCTTCTCCGTCCCGTCGCCGTCTTCCCCGCAAAGGGTAGCGCGCCACGGGGGCCTTGGAAAGGTCGTCGTTGCGCAGGCTCGCCGGAGCAGGGGTGTGCCGAGGCGCCTGATCCGCGTCCCGACTGCGGGTCAGCCGAAACTTCGTGCGAAAAGCTCTTCGATGGCCTGGTGTCCCGCTTCGGAGAGGAAGCGGGTGCCGGTGCCGGTGAAGTGATTATGGGAGATGGTTGGCGGCGGAGTTTCCTCCCAGGCCTCTCCGGTCCATCGCGACCAGCCTCGGCGTTCCTGGTCGAAGACGAAGAGGGGCTTGTTGCAAAGCTTTGCGAACTCCGCGCCCCAACCCGTGCCACCCTTCACGGTCCCGTCCTCGAGGATCTTGCCGACGACGTAGGCCTCCTGGCCACTATTGATCTGATGCCAGATGCTCTGGAGGACTTTCTTGAACAGCGGGGTATCCGGGTATTTCCGGTTCATGAGCCGGCTCACGTAGACGAGACTCACGTCGCCCTTGGCGAGCTCGGCGTGGGTCAGGACACGAATACCTCGCGCGCGTGCATCGTTGTGCCCTTCGAAGGTGAAGTTCACCTCCTCGATGCCATAGCGCTCGGCCATGGCTCCGAACCCTGCCTCGGCCCCACTGGCCGCTCCGCTGAACAATATGCATTCGTCGCGTTTCACGTTGATCCTCCGGGCGCCAGCCGGTCTTGTCGCGGATCGGGTGCCGTGGGTCAACCGCAGGGGCGGTGGGTCTATGTCGCGTCCCCCATGGCCGAGGCGGCCCGGTCGTTCTAGGAGTCGGCCATGTCCCTTCCTCCTGCCACGACGGTGGCGCTCGTGCTCCTGGCCTTCCCGGCCCTGCCCGCTGGAATCGGAGGAGCCGCCGACGTGCGCGAGGGTGGAACGCGGGTCTTCGTCACCCCGGAGGCCGCGGACGACGAGCGGACGGGTCTCGTGTGCCGGATGGTGAACGACGGGAGGGCGGGGCGGAGGGTACGCGTGGAGGCGCTCGACGGGCAGGGCAGGTCGGTTGCGGACACGGGGACCTTCACCCTGGAGACCGGGGCCCGCTACCTGTCGGGCTTCGGCTCGCGGGCGCGGCGCTGTCGCTTCCGGATCGCCGGCGATCTGCGCGGGATGCGTGCCGACGGACTCCTCCTCGCGCCGGGGCGTGCCGTGCGTTCCCTCGCGCCCGTGCCCTCGCCCGGGTCGTGACGCGCAAGGCACCCCGGCCCGATCGACGGCGGGCCCGGTCCAGGAAGGCCCGGGCCCGGAACCAATCCGGTATGGCTCGTCGAACCGGACCCGGCGTTTGCCGCGCTCAGGCGCCTTCGCGCGTCCGTGCGATGGCGAGATCCGGAGACGGGGGTAGGTTCAGGACGCCGCGTGGGAAGAGTTCCACCATGAACTCGACGATGTCCCGCATGGCTACGATGCCGGCCGGATGCCCTTCGGCATCGACCAGCGGGATGTGACGAAACCCGCCGACCGCCATTTTGTTCAAGGCATAGGCGATGCCGTCATCGAGGGTGAGGCATTCGGGGTCGCGCGTCATCAGGGTCTCGACGGCGGTCCGGTCCATGTCGTGGTCGGTCCCGACGAGCTTGGTGAGGACATCGCGCTCGGTGAAGACACCAACGAGACGGGCGTCGTCGACGATGAGGACGCACCCGACCCGCTCCTGGTTGAGCCGTTCGATCACCGCGCGCAGTGAGGTACGCCGCTCGACGAGAATGGGTTCCCGGAGGCTGGGAAGCGAACGGATCGGCCGCTCGAGGATCTCTGCTTCGATCGCGTTGGTCTCGTCGGCGCGCTCGGATGCGATCAAAGCCTCTTCTTCGAGAATGTTGTTCATGGACCCTCCGTATCGTCCGGGAGCGAAACCACCGCCGGGGACGACCCCGGCGCGCGCAGGATCATGCACCCGCACGACGGTGGAGGCAAGACGCAATGCGTCTCTTCCTTGAGCGCGTTTGGTGTGGCAAAAACGGGTTCGGATGCATCGATTCGAGGCAGGTCCGGAGGCGGGCGCCCTGCGAATACTCAGGTTTTTTAGGGCCTTGGGGCTGCGATTCTACCGCGATGGTTGTCTCGTCCACGCCTCGGCGCTCGCCTATACGACCCTGCTGTCGCTCGTCCCGCTTCTGGCGCTGATGTTTGCGGTCTTGAAGGGGCTCGGATCCCGGCATCAACTCGAGCGATGGCTTCTGACCCAATTGGGCCTGGGCGTCGAGGTGACCGAGCAGATCACCCGCTTCGTCGCCGAGACCAACGTCGGTACGCTCACCTCGCTTGGCGCGGTGGCGCTTTTGCTCACCGCCATCTCGGTTCTGGGGAGTGTCGAGTCGAGCTTGAATCACATCTGGCGCGTCCGGGTCGGACGCGTGTGGTGGCGCAAGGTGACCGACTACCTGAGCGTCGTCATGCTGACGCCCTTTTTGTTGCTCGCCGGGTTTGGCGCGACCTCCTTTCTCGCCGAACAACATACGCTGGCCCGGTTGCTGGAGAATGAGATCGTCGGAGAAGCCTGGGCGCAGGGTCTTCGGCTGCTTCCGTACGGCTTCAACGTACTTGCTTTGGGGATCGTCTACACGGTGATGCCCAATCGGCGGCCCTATTTCCGCGGGGTTGTCGTAGCCGCTCTGGTCGCGGGCATTTCCTGGCAATTGGTCCAGATTGCCTACGTCCAACTGCAGATCGGGGTCGCTCGGGCCAATCTGATCTACGGCGCTCTCGCGCAGCTCCCGGTGACGCTGGTCTGGCTCTACGTCAGCTGGACCATCGTCCTGGCGGGCGCCGAACTCGCGGCGCTCGTCGAGTTGGGAGTGGAAACCGCGGAGGCAGAGGACATCCCGCCGGCCGCCTGGGTGGGCGCTCTTCAGCTCCTGGTCCGGGCGGCCGAGCATTTCCAACGACGGGGAGGTGGGGTCGATCCAAGGGAAATCGCCCGCGAGATCCACGTCGATCGGGCGACGGTCGAGGCTGCGGCCGAACGCCTGGTCGCGGCGGGGGTTCTCGTCGTGGTTGCCCAGAGCCGGACCGCCTACGTGCTTGGGCGAGCGCCGGCGGCAATCGCCCTGGACGACGTCGCCGCACGCCTCGAAGGGGCGGCCGGGGCGCATTCCTGGGACCCCCGCGTCGGCGCGCTCGCGCGGCGCACCGCGGAGAGCCACCGTGCGTCGCTCGAGGGGAAGACGCTTGCCGATCTCCTGTCCCAGCCGACCGTGACCGCTCCGGCGCAGGCCGCCGCGTCGCGCGAGGCGACCGAAGTGGCGCCCCGCGGAGGATCCATCCCGTCCGCACCGGGCGGCTGAACGGGACGGCCGTGCGGGCGCCGCCCTGGAAGAACCTGGTTCGCGATCTCGCTCGCACGGGGTTCGAAAGTCCGTACCTCGAC
>JAPOLW010000328.1 GCA_029976905.1 bacterium
CGGGGAGGAGGCGGTTCGTCGTGCGGTTCAGGAAGGCGTGGACGCGGGCAACAGTCGCCTTTCGCGTGTCGAGCAGGTAAAGAAATTCACCCTCCTCCCGACGGACTGGCTCGCGGGCGGCGACGAATTGACGCCGACGATGAAGCTCAAACGCAAACCGATCGCCTCCAAGTACGCCGACGCCATCGAGGCGATGTACGACGGCTGAATCGAGACCGGGTGGACCGGGACGGAGCCGGGAACCGAGAGACGAGGACGAATTTGGATGGAGTGACCCATACCTCGACGTCGGGGGCTTCCCGCGTCGGGCTCTGGCTCGGTCCGGCGGTCTTCGCGACGATGCTCGTTCTCCCGGCCCCCGGGGGCCTCGGGGCCGCTGGCTGGCGCACCGCGGCGACCGCCGCCCTCATGGCGATCTGGTGGCTGACCGAAGCCCTTCCCCTCCCGGCGACCGCACTCGCCCCGCTCGTTCTCCTCCCCTTCCTCGGCGTACTCGACGCAACCGCGGCCGCCGCCCCCTACGCAAACCCGGTGGTCTTCCTCTTTTTGGGAGGATTCCTTCTCGCGGCGTCCATGGAGCGTTGGGGGCTCCACAAACGAATCGCTCTCTTCGTCATCGCACGCGCCGGGACGGGACCACGCGACATCCTTCTCGGATTCATGATCGCCACGGCCTTTCTGTCCATGTGGCTCAGCAACAGCGCCACGACGGCGATGATGCTTCCCATCGCCACCGCGATCGCGGCGATGTTCCATCCACAGGATTCGGATGGGCCCTACGAATTCGGCGTCGTGCTCATGCTGGGACTCGCCTATGCGGCTTCGATCGGCGGAGTTGCGACGCTCATCGGGACGCCGCCCAACGCCGTCCTCGCCGCGGCAACCCGGGAATTGCTCGGGCGGGAGATCGGCTTCGTTCAGTGGATGGGTGTCGGCCTTCCCATCACCTGTGTCATGCTGCCGGCCGCCTGGCTCCTGCTGACCCGCGTCCTCTACCGAACCGGCGAATTACGCGGAGACGCCTCGGCGATCATCGCCGACGAGCGTCGACGGCTCGGCTCCCCGGGCACGGCCGAACGACGGGTGGGCTGGGTCTTCGCCTCCACCGCCCTCGCCTGGGTGCTGCGCTCGGAGAAGACCATCGGGGACCTGACGATTCCGGGAATCCAGACCTTTGCACCGAGCGTGCACGACTCCACCATCGCCGTGACCGGCGCACTGCTGCTTTTCGTCCTTCCCTCGGGCGAACGCGCCGGCGGTTCCCTGCTCGACTGGAAGACCGCACGGTCGATACCCTGGGGCGTGCTGATCCTCGTCGGCGGAGGGCTCTCCCTGACCCGCGCGCTGGACCAATCCGGACTGGCCGCGTGGATCGGCAGCGGGGTGCATGCCGTCTCGGGCGCGCCGACCGTTGCCCTTCTGCTCCTCCTCGCGACCGTGGTGATCTTTCTGACCGAACTGGCCTCCAATGTCGCGGTCACGAGCCTGGCGATGCCCATCCTCGCGGGGCTCGCCGTCGGACTTCAATTACCAGCGCTCGAATTGATGACCACGACCGCACTGGCGGCCTCCATGGCCTTCATGCTCCCCGTCGCGACACCGCCCAACGCGATCGTCTTCGGCTCCGGCTACGTGTCGATCGCACAGATGAGCCGCGCCGGCCTGGCTCTCAATTTGATGGCGATCATCCTTCTGACGAGCCTGGTCCCGTCACTGGTTGCCCGCTTCCTCGCCGACTGAGCCCCGCGCCTCGAGGATCACGACCGGGATCCGGCGGTCGGTGCGGGCCTGATAGGTCTCATAGGTGCCCTGATTTACGCGATCGGCCTCCGCCCAGCAGCGGGCGCGCTCCTCCCCCTCGGCGACCCGCGCCCGCACCGGAATCCGGTCGCGGCCCACCTGAATCTCGACGTCGGCGTCGGCGCGCAGATTGTGGAACCAGCCGGGATGCTGCGGCGCACCTCCCTTCGAGGCCACCACGACCCACGCATCCCCGTCGCGAACGTAGAGGAGGGCCGCCGTCCGTGGAAGGCCCGTACGCCGCCCGACCGTGCGCAGCAGCAGCATCGGCCGACCGCCGAGTGTCGCACCGATCCGCCCGTCGGTGGTCTCGTAGAGCCACTGGTGGACGTGGAGGATCGCTCCCACGAAACGTTCGAGCAGAGGATTCACGAGCCGTCCCCTAGCACGATCGGCCGGTTCCGTCGCCGCCCTCGCGAGACGGTCACGGCGCGTACCAGATGGGCGACGTCCAGGCCCGCTCCTGGAGGATCGCCCGGTGGTCGTCGGCACAACAGGCATCCAACCCCTCGGGGACGGAAGCAGGATCGTCGCAGTCCACACCCGCTTCGAGACAGAAATACTGACTCCAACGACAGGTCGGATTCTCGAGGACCCGCGCGTAGTAGAAGGCACGCCGTCGCGGCTCGAAATCCGGATCCTGCCAGACGGCGCAGAGGGTGCGGGCGCCTTCCCCGTGCCGCTGGCAGGTCTTGCGGTCGACGCCGGCGCCGTTGGGCCCCCCGGCGACGTCGATCACGCGCTCGCGCAATTCGCGGCCCTCGACCCAGCCCTTCACGATCTGGATCCGTTGCAGGGGCGTCGAGTCCGCTGCGGGATCCTGTGCCGCCCAGACCACGAACCGCGGCGCGTCCTCCCCCGGCGGTCGATCCGCGAGGTCGCCCCCCATCGGGACGCCCCCCGCGTAGCCGCGTGCCACGAGATCGGCCGACCCGCAGAGGTCATCGCCGTACTCCCAGCCGCCGAAGAAGCGGACGGGAATGCGAGGTCCGCTCGTCGAGTAGGTCTCGCGGCGCTGCATCGCCGCGAAGAGGGCGTCGCGGGTGTTCTCTTCGGCCCAGACGACGGCGAGACCGCCGGGATTGAATTCGATGTCGTCTGGCAACCGGTCGATCACAAAGCCGCCTTTGCCCGGTTTCGCCCGGCCGGCGGCGGCCGGCGTGCCGGCGCCGCCGTGTCCCGGGTGCGCCGTCTCGTCGACGTACCCGGGGGTTCCCAGATGGGTATCGGTGCTGCCGATGAGGCCGAACTGGAACGGGTTGGTGCCGAGCCGCTCTTCGTGCAGAAGCCCGTCGCGCAGGGCATTGCGCACGAAGTTGGTCGGCGCGGCCGTGCCGCCGAGGGCGCCGGCGTACTTGGCGGAGAACGTGTCGTAGGGCAGCGGTTCGAAGTTGCACAATTCGTCGTTGGTTCCGACCCCGGTCCGGCATTCCGAGTCGCCCTTGTGTTGGACGAGCTCGACCAACGGCTCCGACCGTTTGCGAAGCTCGGCGTAGGGCCGGGTGAAGGGGCGCCCGTTTTCCTCCTCGGGAGCGAACATGAGTCCACCGCTCAGATTCGAGTTGTGGGGGATGGCGAGAACCTCGCAGCCGTCGACGTCGCGTGCACAGTGGGTGTCGAGTTGACGCCAGAGGTCGCTCACGAGGGTCGCTTCGAAGACACTCACCGGTAGCGAGGGAACGCGCTCGTTGCGGAAGATCACGTTGCGGTGGAGGTTCTTGCTCATGGGCGCGCCGGTCCACTCGTAACCAATGAAGCTGGTGAAGGCGCATTGTGGACTACGATCGTAGGCTTCCTCGGCCGCTGCGATCGTTTCCTGCCATGGCGTCGCCGCGGCCTCGAGGCAGAAGGATCCGTCCTCACCGCAGAAGGGAAAACGCGTTGCATCCTCCCCTTCGGCGACGCGTGAGTTCATCATGAAAAAAGCGAGTCTCGGCCATCGCCGATAGACCATGCAGATTGGCGCGTCGTAGCCGGGTAGGCCGGGGGTCCGGCAGGTACGCAGTTCTCCGAACAACTCCGCATGATCGGTGATCGCGGCGAAGTCCAGTGGTCGTCGGAGCCGAAGACGACGCAGAGGGGTGCCGTCTTCGTCATGGGGCTGGAGCCCGACCTCCTCTCCGCGAGCGAATCGGTAGGCATCGCGCGGTCGGAGTCGCGTTCCCTGGGTGGCGGCGTCGAGAGAGAGGGTGGTGTGGACGTGGAGATCTCCGAAAAAGGGACGACGGAGGGGGTCGCGGTCCGTACATGGCGTGCGTTGCTCCTCGCCAGCCGCGGGAAGGGCGGCGAGCAGCGAGAGCGCCGCGCAGACGAGTCCGGAGCGCATCGTCTTCATGCAAAGAGCTCGAGAAGGCTGATCCGCTGACCCCCGTCGACCAACGGCGTTTGGTAGACGCGCAAAAGCGCCAGGGAGAGCAAGGCCAGGACGAGGCCGACGGTCGCAACGGTCCGCCGGTTCTCCGGGACCCGGCGCTGCAGGGCGCGAGCAAGAATCCGGGCCACGAGATGCAGGAGGACCGCGGCCCCGACGGCCTGGGCCACGAAGAGGCCGGTCAGCAGGGCGACGATCGAACCACCCTCCGTCACCAGGACGGCAAGGGTGAAGCCGGCGAGTTCGGCCAACCACAAGGCCGGCACCCAACCCCCCTCCATCACCCAGTACGGGACGGGCAGCGTGACCAGAAGGCCAAGCCAGAGAACGCGGCGGATTGCGTCGTCGGACACCGGCCGACGAGACCACGCGTCTGGGAAGTGGTCAAGGTTCACCGGCCTCGCTACGCACCAGGTCGATGGGAACTCCCGCATCCTACCGGGGCCGGTTCGCGCCCTCACCGACTGGAGATCTGCACCTCGGGTGCGCGGCGACGGCATTGGTGACGTGGTTGGCGGCGCGCGAAGCGGGCGGTCGTCTCGTTCTTCGGATCGAGGATCTCGACACGCCGCGAGTCGTTGCCGGCTCGATCGAGCGACAGCTCGAGGACCTGCGTTGGCTGGGCCTGGATTGGGACGAGGGCCCGACGCGGGGCGGAGACTTCGGACCCTATGCGCAGTCGGAGCGCTCGGCTCTCTACGAAGAGGCGCTCGAGCGACTCGGTGCTCGGGGCCTCCTGTACTTCTGCGATTGCTCCCGTGCGGAGATTGCGCGGGTGGCCAGCGCACCGCACGAGGGGGAGGACGGTCCGGTCTATCCCGGTCTCTGCCGCGAGTTCGGGCTCGCGTCCCGTCCGTGGAAGCGACCGCCGGCGATCCGGCTGCATGTGCCGCCGGGATCGAT
>JAPOLW010000329.1 GCA_029976905.1 bacterium
CCACGACATCGCCCGTTCCGCACGCACCTACGAGGTCGACGGCTATTTCGTCGCACATCCCAGCCCGGGCCTACGCGCACTCTGCGAACGCGTGGCCTGGCACTGGCAGGACGGGTACGGCGCCAAGACGAACGAGTCCCGTCGCCTCGCCATGGAACGAGTCCATGTCGTCTCCGACCTCGATCAAGTGACCACAGCCATCGAAGAGGCGTGCGGGCAACTTCCCGTTCGGGTCGCCACGTCGGCGCGAACACACGCGCGGCCGACGACATCGTTCCCCGATCTACGCGAACGCTTGCGTACCCGGGAGCAGCCCGTCCTCCTGCTCCTCGGAACCGGCTACGGCCTCACCCCCGATCTCGTCGCGGCGTGCGATCTCCTGCTCGAACCCCTGCGCGGGCCGGGCGACTACAACCACCTCTCGGTCCGGGCGGCAGCCTCCATTCTGCTCGACCGCCTCTTCGGAGCGTAGACGATCACGGCGGCGCCGGCGCGCATCGCCAAACGAGAGACCAACCGATAGTCTCGTGCGATGGCCACCGACAGCGAAACGAGCGATCCGCGCTTCGGGCCCGTGACGGTCCTCGAAGGTCCCAGAAAGGGCCGCTACCCCGAGGGGAATTCTCTGCTGGTCGAAGGGACCCGGGCGACGGCGATCATCGATCCCAGCCTCGGTCTGGTCGCTCGCAGCGATCCCCCACCCCGTGTCGATCTGGTTCTGAACAGTCACTGTCACGAGGATCACGTCGCCGGCAACCACCTCTTTCCGGACGTCCCCTGGCACTTCCATCGGGACGACGCCCCCGGCATCCAGTCGCTCGATGCCTTCATGGAAATCTACGGCTTCGATGGCCCCATCGACGAGGTCTTCCGGAAGGTCCTGGTCGAGGACTTCCACTTCGTGCCCTGCGAGGCACCCCACACCTTCGCCGAAGGCGACGTCTTCGACCTCGGTGGCGTGACCATCGGCGTCCTGCACACGCCCGGACATACCCGGGGACATTGCTGCTTCTCGATCGATTGGCAGGAGGCCTACAGCCCGCGTCGGCTCGTCTATCTGGCCGACATCGAGCTCACGAGCTTCGGTCCCTACTACGGCGATGCGTGGTCCAACCTCGAGGATTTCGAACGATCGCTGGCCCGCATCCGGGCGATCGAGGCCGATTGGTACGCCACCTTCCACCACATCGGTGTCCTCGAAGGACGCAAAGCCTTCCTCGATCGCCTCGACATCTTCGAGGCGAAGATCGCCGAACGCGAGCAGCGACTCCTGGAGTTCCTCGCCGAACCGCACGACCTCGAGGAGATCGTCGCACACCGCTTCGTCTATCGACCGGGCGACGACGTCGCCTTCGCCGATTCGGTGGAGCGACGTTCGATGAAGCAACATCTCGACCGACTGCTCGCGGCGGGACAGGTCCGCTCCCTCTCCGCGAGTCGCTTCTGCCGGGCATGACCGCACGACGCTTCGACGACCTCGACGTCGGAGAACGCATCGACGTCGGATGCCATACGCCCTCGCGCGCCGAAGCCCTCGAGATCGCACGACGCTGGGAACCGCAACCCCACCACATCGACCCGGAGGCGGCCGCGCAATCGTCCTTCGGCGGCCTGACGCTCTGCTCCCTACACCTCTTTGCGATCTGCACCCGTCTCTTCTTCGACATGGAGAACCCCCTGGCCGTGATCGCGATGCTCGGCAAGGACGAGTTGCGCCTCACCGCCCCGGCGCGTCCAGAGCGGATGCTGCACTACTGGACCGAATGCCTCGAGAAGCGCCCCTCCCGCTCCCGGCCGGACCGGGGGATCGTCGTCCTGCACGACTGCCTCGAGGACCCCGACGGGACCGCCGTCCTGCGCCAGAAGGTCACGCTCCTCCTCGCGCGCTGAGCGCAAAGGCCGAAAACCCCCTTTTTCCCTTACTTTTTCCGGCCCCCGCCCCGCTCACGGGAAAGGCGGGAAAGTGGCCACCCAACCGGTGCGTTCTGCGAACGCAACCGTTAAGCACAACGGACGCCAACCGCCTGCCGAGCGCGGGCCGTTGGATATTCGGAACAGGAGAGGACCTCATGAGCGCGGGCGACATCATCAAGGCCATCGAGTCGGAGCAACTTCGCACCGACATCCCGGAATTCAAGGCGGGCGATACCCTCCGCGTTCACGTCAAGGTCGTCGAAGGG
The DNA here is from genome assembly GCA_029976905.1 of bacterium. Lineage (GTDB taxonomy): Bacteria > Desulfobacterota > Binatia > UBA12015 > UBA12015 > VGTG01. Next base: position 2,181 of record JAPOLW010000329.1, read on the forward strand.
GAGAAGGAGCGCATCCAGGTCTTCGAGGGCGTCTGCATCCGGCGTAAGCACGGAAGCGTTCGCGCAACCTTCACCGTGCGCAAGGTCTCCTACTCGGTCGGCGTCGAGCGGACGTTCCCCGTCCACTCCCCGCGCATCGACAAGATCGAAGTGATGACGCGCGGTCGTGTCCGCCGGGCCAAGCTCTACTACCTGCGCCAAAGGTCCGGTCGCGCCGCTCGAATCAAGGAAATCGGCCAGAACTAGAACGGAGGGCCGGCCGTGCCCGACCTCGAACGCCCCTGGGGTTCCGCCGACGAGGACGGCCCACCCCGCTTCCGCCATCAGATCGAAGCGGGCGTTTCCATCTCCGGCCGTATCCACTTCCCGGGCGCCGCCCGGATCGACGGAAACCTCAAAGGCGAGATCCGCGCCGACGGCCTCCTGATCGTCGGTGCTTCGGCCGAAGTCGAGGCCACAGTGACCGCGCGGCGCATGGTCTTGGCCGGCACAATGCGAGGGGACGTGGTCGGCAGCGGCACCATCGAGCTCGAAAGCACCGCCCGCCTGACGGGGAACGTGGAGGCAAGCACGCTGGTCGTCCACGACGGAGCCTTCTTCGATGGCCGCGCCACCATCGGCGCACCTTCCCGACGCCGCGAACCGAATGCTCCGGGATCGCCCGGGGCGGCGGCCGGGCGCAGGCGCGCAAACGGCTGAGGGGCCACGAGGGGGACGGCCGTAGTCCCCGCCCGGGAACGGGGGACGGGCAAAGAACCGGACGGGCACGCGCCCAAAGCGGGCTGGACGAAAGCGCCCGCACATGTGAAGTGTCACGGAAACCACCTCCGACCAGACACGCATGCGGCAGGTCTACGGGGGGGTGGATGTCGAGCGATCGACAGAAAGGTCACGGCATGATCCTCCTCAATCCCAGAAAGCTCGACCGCCCCTACCCCGACGAACGCTCCGGCGAAGTCATGCAGCAGACGGTCGAGTTCTTCGAGAACAAGGGGAAGGAGCGGCTGCTCGCCGACTACTACGACCACGTCTGGTACTCGGACTTCCTTTCCTTCGTGGGCGAGAAGCGGATTTTTGCAACCATGTGCACACCCGCCGGCGAAGGGGCAGAAGATGCCCGCTGGGACACGTGGCGCATTTGCGAGTTCGCCGAGATCCTCGGCTTCTACGGCCTTCAGTACTGGTACACCTGGCAGGTCTCGGTGCTCGGACTGGGACCGATCTGGATGAGCCCCAACGAGGAAGTGCGCAAACGCACCGCCGCAGCCCTTGAAGACGGTGGCATCTTCGCCTTCGGTCTTTCCGAAAAGTCACACGGCGCCGACATCTACTCCACCGACATGGTCCTCGAACGAGACGGTGACGGTTGGCGCGCCAACGGCAGCAAATACTACATCGGCAACGGCAATGAGGCGGCCATCGTGTCGACGTTCGGCCGCTTCGCCGAAGGTGACGAATACGTCTTCTTCGCCTCCGATCCGAAAAACGAGAGCTACGATCTCGTGCAGAACGTGGTGGCGAGCCAGAACTTCGTCTCCGAATTCGCCCTGCGGGACTACCCGGTCGAGACCGGCGACATCCTTCACCGCGGACGCGACGCCTGGAACGCGGCGCTGAACACCGTCAACATCGGCAAATACAACCTCGGCTGGGCCTCGATCGGCATCTGCACCCACGCGCTCTACGAGGCGATCACGCATTCGAGCAATCGCATCCTCTACGGCCAACCGGTGACCGACATGCCGCACGTCCGGGGCATGTTCGTAGACGCCTACTGCCGCCTGGTCGCCATGAAACTCTTCGCCCTCCGCGCGGCCGACTACATGCGGGTCGCGTCTTCTGAAGACCGTCGCTACCTCCTCTACAACCCGATGGTGAAGATGAAGGTCACCACCCAGGGGGAAGAAGTGATCGACCTCCTGTGGGATGCGATTGCCGCAAAAGGGTTCGAGAAGAGCACCTACTTCGGACAGGCCGCCATCGACATCCGAGCCCTTCCCAAGCTCGAGGGGACGGTTCACGTGAACATCGCCCTGATCGTGAAGTTCATGCCGAATTTCTTCTTCGATCCCAAGGAGTACCCCGAGGTCGAAACGCAGGATCACGGCCGCAACGACGACTTCCTCTTCGACCAGGGCGGCACGCGTGGCCTCTCGCAGATCCAGTTCCACGACTACCGACGTGCCTTCGAGCAGTGCACGCTTCCCAATGCCGTCCTCTTCGCCAAGCAGACCGAGGCGCTTCGCTCGATGCTCGCCGACGCTCCCCCGGGCCCCGACCAGATGAAGGACGTCGACTTCCTGTTGGCGCTCGGTCAGATGTTCGCGCTCGTGGTCTACGCGCAGCTCCTGCTCGAGAACGCGCCGCGCTACGAGATCGACGACGACCTCCTCGACCAGATCTTCGACTTCCTGGTACGCGACATGTCCCGATACGCCCTGCAGCTCTTCGAGAAGCCGAGCAGCACCGAGCGGCAGATGGAGGGCTGCCAGGCGATCCTGGCGAAGCCCATTGCCGATCCCGCCCGGTATGACCGGGTCTGGTCGAACCACGTTGCGCCGCTCTCCGGAGCCTACGAAATGAACCCCTGAGACGGCGGCCACGGCGGTCGGTGCCCCTTCCAGAGCGCCAGCAGACCGTCAAGCGTTGGGAAAGAATGACGTTTTCTCCCCCGTCGACGGGGGAGAAACGATCGTCTGGCGGCCCCGGGGGACAAAGATCCCGACCGACGCGGGAGTGGCACGACCCGCCCATGGGCCGTATGCTCCCGATCTCGCTCCGCGCGAGCGAGTACCCACAAGGAGATCCCCCGAGATGGCGAACCTGAGCATGGAGGAGTTCGAGCAGGCCCTGACGGTTCTGGCCGATGGAGGGCC
>JAPOLW010000032.1 GCA_029976905.1 bacterium
CTTCGCGGGGCGAATATTCGAAGAGGTAGGCGAAATCGTAGCGCGCTTCCTCGAGAAAGGCGGCGGTCTGTTCAAAGTGGGCTTCCTCTTCGCCCGGGAAACCGACGATGATGTCCGTCGAAACCGCGATGGTCGGGATCCGATCACGCAGACGACCGAGGAGGTCGCGATACTGCGCCATCGTATAGTCGCGGCGCATGGCCGCGAGCACCGGATCGGAGGCCGACTGCAGCGGGAGGTGGATGTAGGGCATGACCTTCGGTTCGGTGGCCAGGGCCTCGATCATCGAATCGGAGACCTCGGAGGGGTGCGGGGACGTGAAGCGAATGCGCTCGAGTCCCGGCACCGCCGCCGCCCGCCGGAGCAATCCACCGAAGTCGACGCCGTCGGCTGCATACGCATTGACCGTCTGTCCGAGGAAGACCACCTCCCTCTTTCCCGCCGCGACGGCCGCCTCCACCTGCGCCACGACCGCATCGGGCGGCAGGCTGCGCTCGCGGCCGCGCGTGAACGGAACCACGCAGAAGGTGCAGAAACGGTCACACCCACGCATCACCGTGAGCCACGCGCGTGGCCCGGGACCGTGTTCGGGAGTGAGGTCCGCATAGGTCTCTCCGCGGTCGAGTCGCACGTCGACGCGTGGGTCGACGCCCTCTTCGAGGAGACGAGGGAGATCGCGGTAACCGTCGGGTCCGACCACGAGGTCGAGATACGGCGCCCGGTCGAGAAGCTGGTCCCGCATGTGGGAGGCCATGCAACCCAGGAGTCCCATCTGCACCCGGGGCCGGGCCGTCTTGTAGCGCAGCAACTCACTCAGCCGGCCGAGCACCCGTTCCTCGGCGTGTTCGCGGATCGCGCACGTGTTGAGGAGCAGAACGTCCGCCTCGGCCGGATCTTCGGTGCGCTCGTACCCGTGTCGGTGCAGCACGCCCCCGACCAACTCGGAGTCGGCGACGTTCATCTGGCAGCCATAGGTTTCGAGGAAGACCCGTCGGGGCGTCTCTTCGGGGATCCCGGACACCTTCGGGCTATAGCGAACGGCTCTGCTCCCGTCAGCGTCGCCCGCGGAGCCCGGACCCGGTACCCGGGGGACGTGACGGTGCTCGAAAGACGCCCGTGCGCGCACCCGGTCCGGCGCCGGGCGCTGGCGCGTCGGAACCCCGAGCAACCAGCGTAGGGGCCGGGATTGCCCGCGCCGCCCACCCGGGGCTAGACTCCGGGCGTGCGGCCACAAAAGAACTTCGAACAGCTGGAGGTCTCCCTGCTGCTGTGCCCGAAGTGCCGTGTGGCCCAGCCGGTCCGCAAGCGTCTTCTCCTTTGTCTGCCCGAGGGAGACAAATACGAATACCTCTGCTCCCAGTGCGGCAGCACCTGCGGCGACAAACTCGAGGAACCGCCCCCCGAGGCCGGATCGGTTCTCCGTTGAAGCCGCGCATCGTATCCCTGCTGCCGAGTGCGACCGAGATCCTCTGCGGTCTCGGCCTGCGCGAGAACCTGGTCGGGGTCTCGCACGAGTGCGACCATCCCGCCGACGTCGTAGGCCTCCCCGTCGTGACGGCGGCAAAGATCGACGTCCACGGCTCCAGTCGCGAGATCCACGAGGGCGTCACGGGCCTGATCGAGTCCGGCCTATCGGTCTACCGCATCGACGAAGAGCGCCTGCGGGCACTCCAGCCCGACCTGATCGTGACCCAGGATCAATGCGACGTTTGCGCGGTCTCGTACGAAGACGTCGTCGCCGCGACCCGCGACACCGTCGGCCCTGCGACCGAGGTGATCTCCCTGCACCCACGGCGACTGCGCGACGTCTGGCAGGACGTGACCCGCATCGCCGCGGCCGCCGGCGTGGAGGAGCGTGGCCGGGCACTGGTCGGAGAACTGGGTGCGCGCCTGACGGCCGTCGAACGCCGGACGCGACCTCTCGAGCATCCGCGCATGGCCTGCGTGGAGTGGCTCGACCCGCTCATGGTGGCGGGGAACTGGGTTCCCGACCTGATCGCCCTCGCCGGCGGCAGGAGCGACCTCGTGGACGCCGGTGCCCATAGTCCGTGGATCGACTTCTCCGACCTCGAACGCGCCGCACCCGAGGTCCTCTGCGCCATGCCTTGCGGCTTCGATCTCGAACGCACCGCCCGCGAGGCCGCGCGCCTCCTCGACGACGCGCGCTGGGCGGCCCTGCCCGCGCTGCGGGCGCAGCGCTTCTTCGCGCTCGACGGGAACGCCTACTTCAACCGGCCCGGCCCGCGGCTCGTCGAATCGGCCGAGATCCTGGCGGCACTTCTCCACCCACGAGAGTGCGCGGACCTGATGCCCGTGGGCGCGTGCGAACCGGTGCGTCCAAAAGGAGCCTGAACGTGGACCACTCCCCTCCTCACACGGGAGCCGACCCCGTGGTCGAACATCGCGCGGCCGGCAAGCGGATCGCGCGCTGCCTGGTCGTGACCGTGAGCGACACGCGCACCCTCGAAGACGACAAAAGCGGCGCCACGGCAGCCGAGTGTCTGCTCGCCTGCGGCCATCGCGTCGTCCGACGGGAGATCGTCCGGGACGAGCGCGCCCTCCTCGTCCAGCTCCTGGAAGGCGCCATCGACGACAGTGGAATCGACGTCGTCGTGCTCACCGGTGGCACCGGAATCGCCCCCCGCGATGTGACCTACGAGGCCGTCCAGCAGGTCCTGGAAAAACCTCTCGACGGTTTTGGGGAGCTCTTCCGCGCCCTGTCGTTCGAGGAGATTGGCGCCGCGGCGATGCTTTCGCGCGCCATCGGCGGGGTCGCCGGAGAGACCGTCCTCTTCGCACTTCCGGGCTCGACCAAGGCGGTCCGACTCGGCATCGAAAAATTGATCGGCGCCGAACTTGGCCACATCCTCGGGCTGATCTCGCCATGAAGGTGCGCATCCTCTTCTTTGCCTCCCTACGCGAGCGCATCGGGAAGAAGTCGGTGGAACGTGAAATCCAGGCCGGACTCACCGCCTCGGGTCTGCTCGAAGAGCTACGCCGCGACCTCCCCGCCATGGCCGCCGCGGGGCGGATCTCGCTCGCCGTCAACGAAGAATACTGCGAGCCCGAGCGGCTCTTGCGCGACGGCGACGAGATCGCGCTGATTCCACCGGTGAGTGGCGGGGGTGGTCGCCGGCCCCGTATACTGCGTCCATGATCCGTCTGACCGAGGAGCCCATCCGCATCGACGACCTGCTTTCGGCCACCGCGGATCCCGCAGCCGGCGCGACCGTCCTCTTCGTCGGCATGACCCGTGATCACAACGATGGCCGTTCGGTCGAGCGGCTCGAGTACGAAGCGTATCCCGGCATGGCCGAGAAGGAATTGCAGCGGATCGCCGAGGACGCCGCGGCACGCTGGCCGGTGGCGCGCGTTGCAGTGGTCCACCGCACCGGAGTGGTCCCGATCGGAGAAGCCAGCGTCGCCATCGCCGCGTCCTCGGCCCACCGCGCGGATGCTTTCGAGGCAGCCCGCTACACGATCGACCGACTCAAGGAGGTCGTGCCGATCTGGAAGAAGGAATTCTTCGAAGGCGGCGCCGTCTGGATCGGTGATCAAGCCGGACGCGACGGGGTCTGGAAGAAGTCCGTGGACGGCACGACGTCCACCGAATAACCGGAGCCTCGCCGCGCCGTGCGCGCCCAGGATCTCGCAGCACTCGAATTCGAAACCGTCCTCACCGAGGTGGCCCGACACGCCGCGTCGGCGGCCGGGCGCGAGGCTTGTCTGGACCTGCGCCCCCGGAGCGGACTCGCGGCCGTACGCGAGGAGATCGCTCGCGTCGGCGATCTCCTCGCTCTCCTCTCCGAGTACGGAAGCCCCCTATCGGGGAATTTCCCCGACATCCGCCCCCACCTCACGGAGGCACGCACGATCGGTGCTCGTCTGGCCGCCACCGATCTGCTCGAGATCGCCCACGTCCTCGTCGTCACGCGAGACGTCGAAGCCTATCTGCGCAAGCATGCGGCTGGGCGCCCTTTGCTCCGACGCTCCCTCGACCGACTGCATGCCCTGCCCGATCTCGACGCGCGGCTCGGGGCGGCGCTCGATGAGGACGGCGGGTTGCGCGACGACGCAAGCCCGGCGCTTCGTTCGATCCGACGCGAACTGCGGAGCCTGCGCACCGAGATCGAAGCCCGGCTCTCCCGTCTCTTCCGCGGCTCGGCGGCCGATCGTGTCTTTGCCGACCAGTACGTCACCGTGCGCAACGGTCGTTTCGTCGTTCCGGTGCGGGCGCAAAGTCAGTCCTCGGTGGCAGGTATCGTGCAGGATCGCTCGAGTTCTGGAGAAACCCTCTTCGTCGAGCCCCTGTTCGCCGTCGAGCCAAACAATCGCTTGACCATCGCCGCCCGCGAGGAGGCGGAAGAGGAAGCGAGAATCCTGGCGGAACTCACCCGCCTGGTCGGCACGATGGCGGACGCGCTCGACGAGTCTTTCGCTTCCCTGGTCGACCTCGACACCGTCGCAGCGCGTGCGCGCTTTGCCCTCCACCACGAGGGCACCTGTCCCGACATTGCCGAGCCCGGGGCTGGCGGACTCTTGCGACGGGCTCGTCATCCTCTTCTCGTCCTGACGGGACGGCCGGTGACGCCGATCGACCTCGAGCTCGACCCCGACCGCAGATTGCTGATCCTCACCGGACCAAATACGGGCGGCAAGAGCGTTGGCCTCAAGACCCTGGGACTCGCCGCCCTGATGGCGCAATCAGGGATTCCCATCCTGGCGGAAGCGGGAGCCCAATTGCCGCTCTTCGACGGTGTCTGGACGGACATCGGTGATCAACAGAACGTCGCCGACGACCTGTCCACGTTCTCGGGACACGTGCGCAATCTCGCCGAGGTGCTTGCGGCCGCCGGTTCTGCCTCTCTGGTGCTCCTCGACGAGCCCGGCACCGGCACCGATCCCGAAGACGGCGCCGCGCTCGCGCGCGTCCTGCTCGAGGCGTTGATGGAGCGGGGAACCCGGGTCCTGGCGACCACCCACTTCCAGGCCGTGAAGGTCTTCGCCCTCGAGTCGGAACGCGCCAGCGTGGCCACCGTGGACTTCGACCCCGAGACGTTCTCGCCACGCTATCGCCTGGTGTACGGCAATATCGGGCCGAGCCTTGGACTCGCCATGGCGCGCCGACTCGGCTTTCCCGAAACTCTTCTCACGCATGCCGAGACCGAGCGCGGCACCCTGGCGCAACGTCTGGGGACCGCGGTCGAACGACTCGAGAGCGCGCGGCGCCGATACGAAGACGAAGCCGGAGCGCTCGACGCCGAACGCGCGCGTCTGCGCAAGCGCGAGAACGAGAGCGAGGCACTGCTCGCGGAACTCCGTGACAAAAAGAAGCGCCGATGGGCCGACGAACTGGGCGAGGCGAAACGCTTTGCCGAGGAGCTCCGCTCAGAGGGGCGGCGGCTCCTGGCCGAAGCTCGCCGCGATCCCGCAAAGATGGCGCGACGCCTGCACCAGGCCGGCGTGGACCAGGCGGCGCGCGTAGAACGGCGCCGCGAGGAGCTTCGCGACGACCGACCGCACCCGGAAAGCCGACCGGACACGACGCTGGCCCCGGGCGACGAGGTGGAGATCCTCGACAACGGCTTGCGCGGTACGCTGGTCTCCCTGGCCGGAGCGCGCGCTCAGGTGGCCCGGGGAAACGTACGCTTCGACGTCCCCGCCGGGCGCCTGCGGCGCGTGGCCGCCGCGACCCAGCCCCGGCCCGCCCGCACGACGCCGCATGGCCTGCGTCGCACCCCGTCCGCACCCGAAGGCGCCGGCCCCGCCCACGAGATCAATCTGGTCGGAAAGAGGGTGGGGCGCGCCCTCGAGGAACTCGAGACCTTCCTCGATCGGGCAGCACTCGACGACCGGAGCGTCGTGCGGATCGTCCACGGACACGGCAGTGGGGCGCTGCGCCGCGCCGTCCGGGAGTATCTGGCGGACTGCGCCTACGTGGCGCGCTACGAGGAGGCCGACCCCCACGCGGGCGGGTCGGGCGCCACGATCGCCCACCTCCGCTGAGGCGCGCCGGCGCGCACCGGAAGGCGTGACCCCGCGCAGCCTGATCCTGGACCCCGATGTGGTAGCGCAAGCAAACCTCTGTCATCCTCCACGGCCGATGCCGGTGCTGCGTCGCGTATTCGTGCTCCTCCTCGTGTTGATCGTCGGGGGCGTCGGGATCGAACGGTCCCTTCGCGTCGAGCGGATCCACGTTCGCGTGCAGGCGCAAGAGCAGGTGGGCCGCGTGCTCCCGATCTGGGACGAGATCAACCTCTGGAAGCTGTCGGCCTGGTTCGGGATCCACGCACCCGACCCGGCGGATCGGTGGGGAGAGGGCTGGCTGCGCGAACGCGTTCCGTGGGTTCGTTACGCGCGCGTCGTCGCGCCCCTGGGCGGAAACTGGGGACCAGACATCGCCGATGCGTGCGCTCAGGCGACGGAATCGGAGGCTCATCCGGACGCGGATTGGGAGTGCGGGCACGACGGGCAACCGGGCGCGGCCGCTCGGAACGAAAGCGTGACCTGGGTCGATGGAGCGTGGGCAACCGACTACGCGCCCTTTCGCCGGGCCCTGCAACGGCTTTTGCGCAGCGGCGTCAAGCCCCATCTGAACCTGTCGGCCGTGCCGGTTGCCTTCACCGGTGGGGAGGGCGATTTTCGGAGCTATCACTGGAACGCTCGTGCTCCCGTCGACCTCGATGGTTGGCTCGAATTCGTTCGCGGGGCGTTCCGCGCCATAAGCGACCTCGATACCAACGGCTGGCGGGTCTCGATCATCAACGAGCCCAACTGCCTCCTGCCCGACGAGCACGGCATCGTCCAGCACGTCGGCTTCTCGGGTTCGCCCTCCGAGTACGCGCGCGTGTGGACGGCCACCGCGCAAGCCATTGCCGAGGTCGCTCCGGGCGTCGTCATCCATCCGGGCAACTACGTCACCAGCGCGACCTTTGCTGGCGAGGACAACCTCCACGTCTACATCGAAGCTCTGGCCGCAGAGATCCGCCGGCCACTTCTCCCGGCGTGGCAGAGCCTCCCCTACATCGGGGTCAGTCTCTACGAGGTCCCGGGCACGCGGCTCGACGAGTTCCGATCGACGCGGATCCACCGCCTGCACGAAGCGCAGCGCCGCAACGCGCTCCTGCCCCTGCCCATCAAGATCGACGAACTCGGCATCCACGACAATGTACGTCGCCCCTTCGACGAACGGTCGATCCAAAAGACCCGCACGACCCGATTCGCAGCCAGCTGGCACGCCGAGGCCCAACGGTCCTTCCTCGTCGCGGGCGACGTCGTCTCGACGTCACCGTGGTTGGACGCGCTGTACCGAAGCGACCTGACGGCACTGCCACCAAGCGAAGCCTACGGAATGCTCGGAGTCCTCGCCGGTCAGCTCCGCACCGAAGCCAGCGAAACCGGAGCCATCCGCTTTGTGGAAAGCGGAAATCACGATGGCCTGCCCCGGCTCGAAACGACCGTCGAACCGGGCGAGCCGGACGACGGCCGACCCGCGCCGCGACCTCTGGCGACCGCGGGGCCAGACGGAACCTTCCGGGTCTTCGTGGTCTACCATCAGCCCACCATCGTGACCGACGGCGACCCCCTGCAAAAGCGCATGGCGAAGATGCTCACCCTCGAAGTCCAGGGCGCACCCAAGCGAGGCTATGCCGTGCGACACACCTTCCTGGGAGGCCCGGATGGAGCTTCGTGGAACGGTGCGCAACTGGAGCCGCTCCGCTGGTCGGACGAAAGCTGTATCGAGACGAACGACCACACCCTGGAGATCCCCGGCGAGTACCGCATGGAGGCGAATTCCATCGTGCTCTTCGAGCTGATCCCGCGCCCGCAGTGCGACACCGCTCCAGGGACCGATTCGGAGCGACTCCAACCAACCAGGACGAACCGTGACGCCTCGTTCAAACTGTCGCGCCAGATCTTCCCGAATCGAGAAACGATGCCGTCAGGGGGCACGGACGATTTCGACGCGCCGGTTCAGGGCGCGCCCGCTTTCGGTCGAGTTCGAGGAAGCGGGCGCCAAATAGCCGACTCCCGCGGACTGAAGGCGTTCCTTGGAGATCCCGTGGTCGCTCTGTAGGTGTCGCGACACCGATGCGGCCCGTCGCCGTGAAAGATCGAGATTATATTCATGACCTCCTCGGTCATCGGTATGGCCGACCACGATGATTCGCAGTGCAGGGTCCTCACCAAGGAGGCGCGCTATCTGTGTGAGGGTTTCCGTCGATTTCTCGAGGACCTCGGCGCGGCCGGTGTCGAAGTAGATGCCGTAAAGAGCAACTCTTCCGCTTTCGAGAAGATCCTCACGCATCTCTTCTGCGTCTGGGTAGACGACGACCAGTAGGACCAGGTGCTGTCGGTCGCGGACGGGACGGACTCACCCGGGACCGTCGTGCACGGAGGGGAACTGCCATCCGGCTGTCCCGGTCTTCATCTTCCAGATGAGCCCGGTCAACCCGTCGGTCACCGTGCCGTCGCCATTTTTGCTCCAGCGGTCCGCGGTCACTCCGTTGGGATTCGTGCTGCTGGTCGTACTCGGGCGACCAGCGATCGCAGACGGCTACATTGGAATCCAACTCGAGGTTGACGACCAAATGTCAACCGGCGCGTGGCCCGGACGCGCGTGCGTCGCGGTCCACGCCCGGCGCGGGTCCAGTGGCCGGGACTCGGACACGCGTTGGGCTCGGACCCAGCCGCGCTGGAGCCGGCCTGAGAATTCCTGGCCCGTCGCGGGCGCCGACGTCTCGACCCGCCCGAGGCCGGCTGGCGTAGCGCAAGTGACGCGCGAAGGCTGCCGAGATCGAAGACCTTCGGGCAGCGTCGGAGCCCCCAGCCCTGCAAGGGCGCTCAACTCCACGGCGCAGCGCTGCGGCCGGTGAGGCCCGCGACTTGTCAAGACGGCGCGAAGCGCCGAAAATCGCTCGATGTCAGGGGGGCCAAGCGCCGGGAATCGCTCGATGTCCTGGAGGCCGGACGTCGGGGAGCCTGCGGTGTCCCCGGAGCCCGATCGCACCGACACCTGGTTGGCCTTTGGCGTGGTGCTGGTCGCCGTCGCCGTTCAATGGCCCATCCACGACCGCTGGCTCGCCCTGCTCGATGAGGGCTACATCTTGTCGATTGCCGACGACGTGAACCGCGGCAAGGTGCTTTATCGCGACGTGACGGTCGATGCGCCGCTGCCAGCGGCGTTTCATCTCCTGGCGGCGTGGTTTCGCCTCGTGGGCGCTTCCGTCGCGAACTCCCGCCTACTCGCCGTAGGTGGCTTTGCCGCCTACGTCGGTCTGCTCTTCCGGATCTCGCGTGAGTTTCTCCCGCGCGGCCGGGCCCTGGCGCTGGTCGCGGTGCTCCTCTGCTACCGGATCTGGGCCTTTCCCCATTGGCACGTCTTCAGTTACTCGCTGACGGCCGCCACCCTCCTGACGGCCGCCACCACCTTCGTCTTTGCGGCTCTTCGGCGTAGGTCCAGCAGTCCTCTCGTCTTCGCCGGCCTCTTTGCGGGTGCCGCGATCGTAAGCAAGCAGGACTACGGGGTCGGCGTCACCGGGGCCCTTGGCCTCGCGTTGTTGATTCTTCCGTGGCTCGAGTCGCAGCGGCCCGCCTGGCTGGCCTCCCTTCGCGGCGCTTGCGTCTTCGCTCTCGCGGCGCTTGCCGTGGTGCTACCGACCCTGGCCTACTTCGCCTGGAACGGGGCGTGGGACGCGTTGGTCGAGCAGACGCTCTACTTTCCCTTGTCGGCCATGGAGAAGGCTTCGTACACGCGTCTTCCGGCGCTCTGGCCGTTGTTTGGGCAGGATGCGGCTCTGCGCGAGGAGATCGGCAGCTACTTTCCTTCGATTCTCGCGACCCTGTGGTGGTATCCGTGCGAGGGCTGCTGGGTGAGCGACATGAGCCGCGGACCTCTGTACCACCAGACGGCGTTCTGGGACGTGCTGCTCAAGCTGATCTACTGGGCTCCCATTACGATCACCGCTGCGGCTGCGCTGGCGTGGCTTCCTGGCGTTCTCGTACGCGGCTATCGACGGGCTCCCGTGGGTAAAGATGCGCGACGGCTCGTGCTGCTCGCGCTCGCGTTCGGGTTTCTCCTCGCGTTCAATCCGCCGCGCGACTGGGTGCACCTCATGATGGTGTATCCGCCGTCGCTGGTCGTCGGGGCAGTCTTGCTGCAGGGGGGCGTGCAGAGGCTGTCGAACGGGCTGCGGCGCCTTGCCGAGGGCGCTGTGCTCGGCGTCATCGTCGCCGTCGGGCTGGTCTCGCTCGCTTTGATGGACGATCTGCGGCGCACCATTGATTGGCCTCTCGAGACACCGCGCGGCGGCGTCTACGCCGACGCGGCCAACGGACCGATCATCGAGGACGTGCTGGCCTATCTCGAGCGCGAGGTGGAGTCGGGCCAGCCAGTGCCGGTCTATCCGATTCAACCCATGATCGGGTTTCTTGCCGGGCGAGAGTCGGCGGGCGGCTATCATGTGATCTGGCCGCTGCAGGCCGGCAAGCGTGACGCTTCGATCATCGCAGATCTCGAGGAACGCGACGTCTCGCACGTGGTCTACAGTCTCTCGCAATATGCCCACCTACGCCCCTTCTCCGAGAACGCACCACACCTCTACGAGTACCTGGTACGCAACTACGAGATTGACCGGGTGTTCACCCGGGTTGCTCTGGGGCCGCTCGTCGTCGCCTTGCGGCGTCGCGCTCCGTCGGACGACCGCCTGGTGGAAGAAGGGGAAGTGGGCGCCGGGGCACAGTGGGAGAGTTGGCCTTTCGCGCGTGTCTTGACCCACGCGATCGGCTCGCCCACCTCACCCATCGAGCACACGCTGACGCTCGAGGTATCGCGCGAGCGGCCCGTATTCGAGACGGCCGCTGGCGTGGACCCGCATCGGTGGCTCACCGCGGCGGGCGGTCCATTGGTATTCCGTGCCTTCGTGCGTGATCCCGACGGGGCGGCGGTGGTGCCGGCCGCACGTGTCGAGATCGATCCCCACCGGCGCGTCGAAGACCGCCGTTGGCACCCGATGACCCTCGATCTGGGTGCCTATGTGGGCAAGACCGTCGACGTCGTGCTCTCGATCGAGAGCACGCAACCCGCCCGCGCTGCCGCCGGATGGCGGGAACCGCGGCTGTCGCGTGCGTCGGCCACCAGCGCGCCGACGCTCTGAGGAGAACGTCGCGGGCGCCCGGAGTCGCTGGGACACGGTCCTGGCCGCGCCCAGATCGATCAGATTTCGAACTTCGCGGAGCGATGGCGCTCGTCGAGGGACAGGTACTCCTCGCGTGATGGCCCCGGGCACGCCGATCGCGCGGGAATCATCCTTCCCAGACTCCCACGGCTCGGACATGGGCTCGATTGCGACGATGGCCGCAGGAGTAGATCCGGCAGGAGGTGCTCGAATCATCCCACCCGGCAAACCTGGCCTTGATGGAGTTCGACTCGAAGACCGCTGCGTTTTCGAAATTCCTGGAACGCTCATCCACAGCGCGTTCGTTCACGGAGTCGGGCGAAGATCGGGGAAGACCACGCTTTCTGCCCGGGCGTGGGCGGCGTCGTCCGAACGGCGCGCGTGCGCATGGTGCGTTTCCGGGACCCGCGGCACCCGTGTGCCGAGAGCCAGGGTGGCGACGAGGAGCGGCACGTCCTCTTCCTCTAGCCGGTCCGCCGCCCGGCCTCACCCCAGACCTCTTCGACGAAAACCCCGCTCCCGCCGTGCGACAGCGCTCGACGGGCCGTCCGGACTTCCTGGCCCGTCCGCGGCGGGACGCTGGACGCCGCCGAATCCGGGCCGATCGGCTGCGGGGGCGTTCTAGGTTTCCGAGGACGCCGCCGGCAGGGGCGCGGCGAAGAGTTCGCTGCGAAGACCCGAGGAATCGACGAGGGCAAGCCGGACCTCGGTTGCACCGGGAGGAACATAGCGCAGCCCGAACGAGACGGTGCCACGTCGGCTACCGAAGGCCGAGGGCGACAGATCGATGCGCGCCGGAGGAAGCCCCTCGGTCGCATCGGTCGAGAGTTCCAACCGCACGACGTCGCCATTGAAATCCAGGAAATCGACGCTCGCCAGGGTGCTGCCATCGTCGCCGGGTCGAAACCCGACGTCGAGGATGAAAGGCTCGGGCGGCAACGGTTCTGCTTCCACTACCGCGGTCTCCCCACGAGGTCGCGCCATGCGGCTCCAGACGCGGGCACGGCCTTCGGTTGCCGCGCGGAAATAGGGTCCATAGCTGCGCCGGATGCGCTCGAGCTTGGCCAGATCGGTGGGCGCGGCGACCTCCCCCCGCGCGGTGACCAGGACGAACCCCATCCGGAACACCTTGCTGCCGTCTGCCGCCGGCGTGCGCTCTCCGAGGAGGTCGATCACGTCGCCCACGCTGACGTCACGCCGGGCACCGCCGAAGGTGACGCCCGACGCCGGTGCGGCCGACGCCTGCCGCTCCACGTCCCGGGCCTCTTCGACGACGAAGAAGTCGTCGACCTCATCGGCGGTCCGTACGCCCATCAGATACTGATCGAGCGGACCGAAGCGGGTCATTACGTCGTCCGTGGTGAAGGTTCCGTCGGCGTTGTCGATCAGGCGGCTGCCGCCCATGAACGAGCCGTCGGTATGCAGGAAGAAATTCCAGTGTCCCCGTTTCCCATTGGCCACCAATGGCTCGCCCCCGTGCGCCAGCCATCGGTGTCCCATTTCGTGACCAAGGACGGCGAGGGTCGACGGTGCAAAAGCGTGCCCGGGAATCCGGGGCGGGTTGCGCGGGTTGTCGTCGTACAACGACAAAGAGTTCATCAGGATCATGTGCTCGAGGTTGCGACTGCCGAAGGCCGCACCATGATCGAAGACTGGCATGCCGATGCCCCGGACTTCATTGGCGACCGTCACGCTCCCCACCATATGCTCGCCGTCGACGACCCGATCCGTGAAGACGGCCAGGAAATCGAACTGATCGGGAGCCTCGGCATAGATCTGGCGCGCGAGGGCGACTTCGTTGAGTCGGGCGCGATCGCGGTACCAGGAGAAAACCGCCCGGCCCGGATCGATCTTGGGACCATCGACGAAATCCACGACATCGGTGCTCACCCGGGTGGCTCCGGGAGAAAGACCCACCATGCCCCATCGCGTCGCCAGGCGCGGATACTCCAATTCGACCCGTCCGCTTCGGTGGAGCACGGCGCGAAAGGTATTCGGGAGCCCGGCGGGCCGATTCGACGGGACCTTGACCCACGTCACCACCACGCGGTCGGGGAGTTCGGCGAAATAGAGACCGGCCCCCGGAGCGGTCCCCTCGGCGGGTCGCAGATCGTTCCAGAGCACGGCGAGGACCGGCGCGTCGGTGAGCAGGGCGTCAAAGAGTTCCGCGGGCCGCTCACTGCGCACGGCCGCTCCGTCGGCGAGAGGTGCGCCGAAGCTCAGGGCGCCCTGGGGATGGACATAGAGGTCGGAGTGGAGCTGTCCGAACATCGGCACGGGACGCACCAGCGGCAGATGGACCGGCTCGTCTGGCGCCTCCGACAGCGGGATCTGCGCTCCGAGCGCCGCTGGCACGACACCCTCCTCGACCCGGGTCTCGTACCCATTGCCCCGCGGCACCAGGACCAGACGTCTTCCCGACAGAGGGACCGGAGCCGCTGGCTCGAGGATCGTGCCATCGTCGGCAACCACGATCAGGTCTCCGACCACGGCCGCCCCGGCCGATACCGGCGCGCCGAGTCCCACGCAGAGCAGGGCGGCCAGCAAACGCGTGGCCGCAGAGCGAACGACTGTGCGAAGTGGAGTCATTTGTCTTCGAAACTTCCCAACGAGGGTAGGAACCCGGCAGATCGGCTCAGGTTTCTGGGAACGCCGGGCTGTCCTGCCCATCGCGCAGCCCGCGCGCACAGGTGTAGAGTTCGGAAGATCCCTGCCGGGTGGATTCCGGCTTGATGGATCGTACCGACCGGAAGAGCCGCCGTAAATCCGAAATCAGGCCCTGATATTCCGCGTCCATGAAGAGTTTCACCACCAGGGCCCCTTCGGGTTGCAGCCATTGCTGCGCCCGCGCCATGGCGATGCGTGCCAGATCGGCATGACGCACAGCATCTGCCGGCTTCACCCCGGTGAGTTTTGGCGCGAGGTCGGACAAAACCACGTCCGCCGGACCGCCCAACGCAGCCAGAATCTGGGCGGCAACGGCGTCGTCGGCCACGTCGCCGACCAGGATCTGGACGTTTTTCTCTGCCATCGGCTCGGCGGCGACGAGGTCGACCCCGACGACACGGCCGCTCTGGCCGACTTTGCCCGATGCGCATTGGAGCCAGGCCCCTGGCCAGCAGCCCAGATCGATGATGCGCTGACCCTTGCGAAAAAGTTGCAGTCGGCGGTCGAGCTCCACGAGCTTGTAGGCCGCGCGGGAGCGGAATCCCTCTCGTTTCGCCCTTCGATAGGCGGCATCCTTGCGTTCGTAGGCACTCACGTCCCAGCCCTCGCCGGGCGAGCGTCGCATGCCGGTTCCGCCACACGCAAGGGCACGGTCGGGGACCGCACACCCGTTGGGTCGCATTCCCATCCATGGTAGGAGCGCCCTGCGTGAGTCCGGTCGGCCAACAAGACCCCGACGTGGAAGCTCTGGTCGCCGCTTTGCGCGAGGAAGCCGCCCAACGGCGCGAACGGGCCGGCCCTGCGACGGTGCTCTCCGTGGCCGAGCCGCCGGTCCTGTCGAGCGGGCCCTCGGACGCCGCGCGCTTGCTGCTCTCGGGCCTGCCCAGCCGCCTCCAGCGCCTACGAGACCTGGCCGACCCAAGACCCCAGGCCCTCCCCTCGCATCGCGCGTTGCTCGCACCCATCGCCCGATCGATCAAAAGCGCCCTGATCCGCCTGCTCACGCCCATCTGGGATCAACAGACGACCTTCGCACGGGATCTCGTCGAGACCGTCGCCGAAATCGTCGCCGCGATCGGGTCCGATGCGCAGCAGACCGAGCGCCGACTGCGCGAGACCGAAAGCCGTCTCGCCGCCGTCGAAGCGGCCTTGGCACGGCAGCGCGAACAGGGGCGTGTCGACTGGAACGAAAGCGGTTTCGACTACGAGAGATTCGAGGACCGCTTTCGTGGTCCGCCCGAGCAAGTCGCCCGGAGCCTGCAGCAATACCTGACCCTCTTCCCCGACGCCGACAGCGGCCCGGTGCTCGACCTGGGC
>JAPOLW010000330.1 GCA_029976905.1 bacterium
TCGTCGTGCTCTTCCCATTGGTCCCGGTCACCGCGATCATGGGCGCTCGGAGCTGCGCCGCGGCGATTTCGATCTCGGCCCGCACCGGGATCCCCCGGGCGACCGCAGACTGGAGCAGCGGGTCCGCGGCGGGCACTCCGGGGCTCGGCACGACGAGATCCACGCCGGCGAGCATCTCCTCCGACGACGCGGGAGCAACCCATTGTGCCGCCCGCAGGTCCTCGGGCAGTTCGCCTGCCGCGTGATCGGTCACCCGGGTGGGGATGCCGCGCCCGAGAAAATGGCGTGTCACCGCGTGGCCCGTGCGGCCCAGGCCAACCACCAACACACAGCGCGGCTTCTCGGCCGGGGCTTCCCGCGTGACTTCTCGGTGCGCCCCCTCCACGCCTCACCTCAGCTTGAGCGTTGCCAGCGCGACGAGCGCGCAGACGACCGCGACGATCCACGCCCGGACGATGATCAGCGGCTCGGGCCAGCCCAGCAACTCGAAGTGGTGATGGATCGGCGCCATCTTGAAGAGGCGCTTTCCCCGGGTCTTGAACGAACCGACCTGGAAGATCACCGACAGAGCCTCGACCAGGAAGACGCCTCCCAGAAGAGGGAGAATGAGGGCCTGCTTGCTGGCGAGCGCCACGACCGCGAGCGCCGCCCCCAGGGGGAGAGACCCGACGTCTCCCATGAACACCTGAGCGGGATAGGCGTTGAACCACAGGAAGCCGAGTCCAGCGGCAACGACAGCCCCGCAGAAGATCATCAACTCACCCGCGCCCGCGACATACGCGATCTGGAGATACTCGGCAAAGCGCGCATTCCCGGCGACGTAGGCGAAGATGCCCATCGTTCCCGCGGCGATCGCCACGGGTCCGATGGCCAGCCCATCGAGACCGTCGGTGAGATTCACGGCATTGGACATCGCAACGATCACGAACGCAGCGAATGGCACGTACCACCACCCGAGGTCCGGGCGAACGTCCTTGAGGAGGGGAAGGTGGACCGTCGTCGGAAAGCCCGGTGTCTCCACCAGCCCCACGGCGATGCCCACGGCCATCGTCACCTGCAGGACGAGCTTGCCGCGTGCCGAAAG
The DNA here is from genome assembly GCA_029976905.1 of bacterium. GTDB lineage: Bacteria > Desulfobacterota > Binatia > UBA12015 > UBA12015 > VGTG01. Next base: position 1,085 of record JAPOLW010000330.1, read on the forward strand.
TCCCCGCGAGCTCTGCCCCTGTAACTTTCGGAAATCGTCGATGAAGCCGATCCCCCCGAATCCGATCGTCGCCGCGAGCACGATCCACACGTAGACGTTGCTGAGGTCGGCCAAAAGAAGCGTCGCGAGCACGCCCGAGAAGAGGATGAGCAGACCGCCCATGGTCGGCGTTCCCGCCTTCGCAAGATGGCTTTCCGGACCGTCGTCGCGAATCTGCTGGCCCAACCTCATCGAGGTGAGCCAGCGGATCAGTCCGGGGCCGAGGACCAGCGAAATGGTCAGCGCGGTCAGACCCGCCAACATCGTCCGGAAGGTAATGTACCGGAAGACGTTGAAGACCGAGTACGTCGTATGGAGCGGGTAGAGGAGCTGGTAGAGCATCCTTTTCCCCTACACCGCCAGCCCCGGTCCGCGCAGCCGGCCCACCTCCGCCACCTGCTTCTCCACGCATGCCTGCTGCGCGGCCCCGGGCCCGACGCGCCCCACTGCCTCGCCCGCCGACGAGGCCGCGAGCGTGTCCCCCCACCTCGTCACGCGGCCACTCCCAACGCGCGACGCACTTCCTCACGATCATCGAAGGACGCCCTGGTCTCGCCGACGATCTGATAGTCCTCATGCCCCTTGCCCGCGATCAGGACGAGATCCCCCGGGCGGGCCACCTCGATCGAACGCCGGATCGCCGCGCGGCGCTCGGGCATCACCGCATACTCCCCACCACCCCGCTGCCCGAGCGCCTCCTGCGCGACCCGCGTACAGGACGTCTCCTGCACGCCGGATTCGATGGCTCGAATGATCGCGAGCGGATCCTCCCTCCTCGGGTTGTCCGAAGTCAGAACGACGAGATCCGCCAGGCGACCTGCAATCTCCCCCATCATGCGGCGCTTGCCAGCGTCGCGATCTCCACCGCACCCAAAGACGACGATCAGCCGCTCCCGCGTCAGCCCCCGGAGACTCTCGAGCGTTCGCTCGAGGGCGTCGGGCTTATGGGCGTAGTCCACGATCACCGCAAACGGTTGGCCTTCCCGTACCGGCTCCAGCCGTCCCGGCACACCGGTGCACCCGGCGAGTCCACGCACGATGTCGGCGGTTGGAATTCCCAGACGCCAGGCCGTCGCCGCGGCAGCGAGCACGTTGTGCAGATGGGGCGTCCCGATCAAACCGCTGGCAAAGGCGACCCGTTCTTCTCCGAGGAGCAGCGTTCCCCGCAGCCCATCGAGATCACACGTCACGTCCTGCGCCCGCACTTCTCCACCCTCTCCGAAGGAGACATGCGGCACGGGGATGTCGCCGGCCAACAGACGGCCCTGCTCGTCCTGGGCGTTGAGAACCGCGAACGAGGGCTTGCCCGACTTCGGCAATACATCGCGGAAAAGTCGCGCCTTGTCGGCGGCGTAGCTCTCGAGATCGTGGTGGAAGTCGAGATGATCTCGCGCGAAATTCGTATAGACCCCGGCGTCGAGAGACGTCGCGTGCAGGCGGTCGAGAGCCAGTGCGTGGGAAGACGCCTCCATGACCGCGTGCGTGACGCCCGCTGCGACCATGCGTGCCAGGAGATCCTGGAGCGCGATCGCATCAGGAGTCGTCAACGCCGCTGGCTCCCGATGGTCGGCGAAGCGGTATTCGATCGTACCGATCAGACCGGCTGGATGCCCTGCGGCCTCGAAGATCTTCTCGAGAATCCAGGCCGTCGTCGTCTTCCCGCTCGTTCCGGTAATGGCCACCAGGACCAGGTGCTCGCTCGGACGGCCGGCCAGGTCGGCTGCAACGGCGGCGGCAAAGCGGCGTGGCGAGACGCAGGCGACCACGACCGCGTCGGGTGCCATCGCGGCGACCTCTGCGACGCGACCTTCCTCCACCGCAACCGCGCGGGCGCCGGCGGCGACCGCGGCGTCGACGTAGGCGATACCGTCCTGTGACTCCCCGGCAATGACGACGAAGAGTTCGCCGGGGCGCACCCGCCGGGAGTCGATCTGCACACCGGAGACCCGCACGCCAGGGTCGCCGATGGCGACCCGCGCTTCGCCGACGGCGGCGACCAGGTCGCCGACCGTTCGAGCCGCCTTCCGGCCACTCACGTGGTGGGCTCCAACCACAGGGCGACCGCGGCGTGCTCTCCCAGCGGCGTCCCCGCGGGCGGTTCCTGTTCGCGGACGAAGCCCGTCCCGCGCACGTCGACGCGCAGTCCCTCGCGACGAGCCAGCTCCAGGGCCCGACGCAGACTGGCTCCGAGGAAGGACGGAACACCTCCGGGGGGCACGGGCTCGATACGCTCGACGGTCGCGTGCTGCGCCACCGGAAGAACCGGCAAGGCAGGAGCTGGAATGCGGGGACGACGGCCGAGATGCGCGAGGGCGCGCTCGGTGATCTCGCGGAAAACCGGCGCCGCGACGACGCCGCCGTATTTGATCCCCTGGGGGTTGTCGATGAGAACCACCGTCACGAGGGCCGGATCGTCGGCCGGAGCGAACCCAATGAAGGACGCGAGCCGTTGGTCGGCATAGCGCTTCGTCTCGGGATCGACCTTCTGCGCCGTGCCCGTCTTCCCGGCCACGCGAACGCCCGCAATGGCGCCGTTCTTACCCGTCCCCTCGGTGACGACGAGTTCGAGCATGTCCGAAACCGCGAAGGCGGTCTCCCGACCGACCACTCGACGCGAGGCGGCGCGCCGCTCCGTTCGATCCCAGTCGAGCAGGACATTACCGCCCGCATCGACGGCACGCTGGAGGACGTAGGGCTGGTAGAGAACTCCCCCGTTGGCAATGGCGCCGAAGGCAGCGGCCAACTGGATCGGCGTGACGCCAATGCCCTGACCAAAGCTGATGTTGGCGAAATCGATGTCGGCCCAACGGTCGTGGGGGCGCATGATGCCGGCGGACTCGTGCGGCAGATCGATCGCCGTCGGTCGCCCGAAACCAAAGCCGCGCAGATATTCGGAAAGACGATCCCGGCCGAGAGCGCGCGCGATCTTGAGCGTGCCGATGTTGCTCGAGAACTGGAGGATCTCGGGGATGCGGAGAAGTTCGTAGCGGTGATGATCGTGCACCGTCCGACGCCCGACCCGGTAGGCTCCGTTCTCGCAGTCGATGACGTCGTCGATCGAGACGGCGCCCTCTTCCAGGGCCGCGGCGAACGTGAACGCCTTGAAGGTCGAGCCCGGCTCCACCGGGTCGGTGACGCTGCGATTGCGCCTTCGGGTCGGATCGGCCAGACCCGGCGCATTGGGATCGTAGGTCGGTACGTTGGCCAGCGCGAGGACGGCGCCGCTGTGCGGGTCGAGAAGGATCGCCGTCCCGGCTTCGGCCCGGGCCTTCTGAACACCGAGGGCGAGCTCGCGCTCCACCATCGCCTGCAAGCGCGCATCGATGGTCAACTCGAGCGTCGCACGCGGGGCCGGGTCGCCTTCGCTCTGGGCACGCGCCTCTTCGAAGCCACGCGGCAGCATCGCCCTGTCGTCCAAGGGCCGGGCCACGACCGATCTGATCGCCGAGACGGTGGACCAGGTCATCCGCGCCTTCCCCTGGCCCAAGTCGATGCGGTGGGGTGTCGCCAGCCAGACGACCGAAAGCCTGCGCTGGGTGCGGCCATTGAAGGGCATTGTCGCGATATTGGGCGACCAGCTGGTCGATATCGAGATGGAAGGGCTGCGATCGGGTTATGCGACACTTGGCCATCGCTTCCATCATCCCGGCGAAATCACCATCGGCGGCGCGCACGACTATGCCGAAAAGCTGCGCGCCTGCCATGTCATCGCCAGCCATCAGGAACGCCAGGCGATCATCGAGGCGAAAGCCGCCGAAGCCGCCGCCGTGCATGGCTATAGCGTGATCGA